>JBGSUG010000292.1:0-7229 GCA_041736225.1 Candidatus Aminicenantales bacterium
TGCCAGGACCGCGACCCGGCCACCTCCGAGATCTTCATCGTCGAGGGCGATTCGGCCGGCGGCTCGGCCAAGCAGGGCCGCGACCGCCGCTTCCAGGCCATCCTTCCCCTCAGGGGAAAGATCTTGAACGTCGAGAAGGCCCGCTTCGACAAGATCATCAAGAACGAGGAGATCGGGGTCATGTTCGCCGCCCTGGGCATCGGCATCGAGGAGAGCGAAGAGCGTCTGGCCAAGCTCCGCTACCACAAGATCATCATGATGACCGACGCCGACGTCGACGGCGCCCACATCCGCACCCTGCTCATGACCTTCTTCTACCGCCAGATGGCCCAGCTCATCGAACAGGGCCACCTCTACATCGCCCAGGCGCCCCTCTACAAGGTCACCCGGGGCCGGGACGTCCAGTACATCAAGGACGAGCGCGAGTTCGAGAAATTCATGGTCCGCAAGATCTCCGAGGAATTCAAGGTCCGGGCCGGCAACCGCAAGGAGGTCCTCGAGGGCGACAAGTTCCGCAAGTTCTTCCGCAACCTCATGGCCAAGAAGAGCTACGCCCAGTTCTTCGAACGCAAGAACTACCCGCTCTTCCTCATCGACCTGCTCATCAGGAACGGCGTCGACAGCCAGGAGTTCCTGAGCTCGAAGAAGAACGTCGAGAAGGTCATGAAACAGATCGCCGAGAAGGGCTTCACGGTCAAGCTGGGCCGCGACGAGGAGTACGGCGTCTTCGAGATCGAGTTCGGCTACAAGCTCAACGGCCTGGCCGCGGCCGGCAAGATCGGCATGGACCTGGTCACCTCGGCCGAATACAAGAACCTCTACCGCATCACCCAGGAGCTCGAGGAGGTCAAGGGCCCGTACGCGGTCCTGACCAACGGCGACGGCGTCGAGAAGGAGATCCTGGAGAACGAGAACAAGCTCCTCGACTACCTGTTCGAGCGGGGCAAGAAAGGCATCGCCATCCAGCGCTACAAGGGCTTGGGCGAGATGACCCCGACCCAGCTCTGGGAGACGACCATGGACCCGGAGCGCCGCACCCTCCTCAAGGTGTCCGTCGTCGACGCCGCCGAGGCCGACCGCATCTTCAACATCCTCATGGGCGACGAGGTCGACGAACGCAAGAAGTTCATCGAGACGAACGCCCTGGAAGCGCTGAACCTCGATGTCTGACGACGCCGCCAAGAAGCCGTCCCGCACAGGAGTTCCCATGGACAGCGAAAAGCCGAAAGAGCACTTCCCGATCGTCGGCCTCGAAGAGGAGATGCGCCGGGCCTACCTCGACTACGCCATGAGCGTCATCATCGGCCGGGCCATCCCCGACATCAAGGACGGCCTCAAGCCGGTCCACCGCCGCGTCCTCTACGCCATGTACGAGAGCGGCACCTACCACAACAAGCCCTACAAGAAGTCGGCCCGCATCGTCGGAGACGTCATCGGCAAGTACCATCCGCACGGCGACCAGGCCGCCTACGACACGCTCGTCCGTATGGCCCAGGACTTCAGCCTGCGCTACCTGCTCGTCGACGGGCAGGGCAACTTCGGCAGCATCGACGGCGACCCGCCGGCGGCCATGCGCTACACCGAGGTCCGGATGAAGAAGCTCGCCCACGAGCTCATGGCCGACATCGACAAGGAGACGGTCAACTTCATCCCGAACTACGACGAGAGCCTGACCATGCCCGAGGTCCTGCCGTCGAAGTTCCCCAACCTCCTCGTCAACGGCGGCAACGGCATCGCCGTCGGCATGGCCACGAACATCCCGCCCCACAACCTGACGGAGATCTGCGACGGCGTCATCCACCTCATCGAGAACCCCGACGCCACGCTCAAGGACATCCTCAAGCACGTCCAGGGCCCGGATTTCCCGACGGGCGGCATCATCTACGGCCGCCAGGGATTCCTCGACGCCTACCGGGACGGCCGGGGCATCCTCCATCTCCGGGCCAAGTCCCTCATCGAGCGGGCGGCCAAGGGCGAGAAGGACAAGATCGTCATCTTCGAGATCCCCTACCAGGTCAACAAGTCGCGCCTGCTCGAATCGATCGCCGAGCTCGTCAACGACAAGCGGATCGAGGGGGTCGCCGACATCCGCGACGAGTCCGACCGCGAAGGCATGCGCATCGTCATCGAGGTCAAAAGGGGAGAGCTGCCGGAGATCATCCTCAACAACCTCTACAAGCACACCCAGCTCCAGATCTCCTTCGGCATCATCATGCTGGCCATCGTCGACAAGCAGCCGAAAACGCTCGGCCTGCTCGACATCATGAAATACTTCGTCGCCCACCGCAAGGAGGTCATTCTGCGGCGGACGCGCTTCGAGCTGAGGAAGGCGGAGGAGCGGGCCCACATCCTGGAAGGCCTGGTCATCTGCCTCGACAACCTCGACGCGGTCATCAAGCTCATCCGAGCCTCGAAGACGGTCGACGAGGCCCGTAAGGGGCTCATGGAGAAGTTCGGCCTCACGCTGATCCAGGCCCAGGCCGTGCTCGAGCTCCAGCTCCAGCGGCTGAGCCAGCTCGAGCGGCTCAAGATCCAGGAGGAGTACGCCGCCCTGAAGAAGAAGATCGCCGAGCTCAAGCGCATCCTCAAGGACGAGAAGCTCGTCTTCGCGATCATCGTCGCCGAGCTCAAGGAGATCAAGGAGGAGTACGGCGACGAGCGGCGGACCGAGATCCGCGACGAGGCCGTCTCCGAGCTCCGGCCCGAGGACCTGGTCAAGGAAGAGGACGTGGCCATCGTCTACACCTCGAGCGGCTATATCAAGCGGACTTCGCTCACGTCCTACAAGTTCCAGGCCCGGGGCGGCAAGGGCCGCCGGGGCATCGAGATGAAGGCCGAAGACATCGTCGAGGACCTCTACATCTGCTCGACCCACAGCTACCTCCTGGTCTTCACCAACCAGGGCCGGCTCTATTGGCTCAAGGCCCTGGACGTGCCCGACGTGGGCGTATCGGGGCGGGGCAAGCCCCTCGCCAACCTGCTCGAGTTCCCGCCGAACGAGAAGCCGGCCAGCGTCGTCGCGGTCAAGGAGTTCAGCGAGAACCAGTTCGTCGTCATGCTGACGACCGACGGCGTCATCAAGAAGACGCGGTTGTCGGATTTCCGGAACGTGAGGAAGGGCGGCATCCTGGCCATGAACATCAAGCCGAAGAGCGAGCTCTTCTCGGCCCAGATCTCGACCGGCAAGAACAACATCGTCATCGGGACGAAGCTCGGCCGGGCCTTGAGCTTCAAGGAGTCGGACGTCCGGCCGATGGGCCGCACCGCCTCGGGCGTCCGCGGCATCCGCCTCAAACCCAGGGACCGGGTCATCGGCATGATCGTCGTCGGTCAGGACGACAAGTTCATCTTCACGGCCACCGACCGCGGCTACGGCAAGAAGACGGCCTCCGACATGTACCCGATCAAGCACCGTGGCGGTCAGGGCGTCCTTAACTTGCGCGTGACACCCAAGGTCGGCCACGCCCTGGGCATGGTCGGCATCAACGAAGAGGACCTGCTCGTCATCACCGTCGAGGGCAAGGTCATCGGCATCCCGACGACCCAGGTCCGCTCCTCGGGCCGGGCCACCCAGGGCGTCCGCCTCATCAAGCTCGACGACAAGGACCGGGCCTGCTCCATCGCCAAGGTCCGGGAGAGCTGAGATGTGCCGGGCGTCAAACTTCCTCTGGCCCGCGGTCGGAAGCGGGGAGCGGCCTAGCCTTTCTCCCGGCCTGGTCGCTGACAGGTTCGGTGGCACGGCTATCGGCCGTGAGGTCCCGTTGCTCCGGTTTTAATGTCCTTATCCTCACCAGATGGATCGTAACGCCGACGGCGATCCCCAGCAGGATCAACCGTAGCCACCAAAGAGAGACCGCCAACCACGCGGTGGAGCCGATCGTCAGCCACAACAGCAGGAGAGTGAGCATTTTCTGTCTGATCGGCATCCCCTTGCCTTCCCGGTAGCTCCTGATATATTCTCCGCACCAGCGGTTGGTCATCAGCCAGCTATAGAACCGTTTAGAGCTACGCCCGTAGCAGAATGCGGCCAGAAGCAGGAAGGGCGTAGTGGGCAGGACCGGCAAGAAAACGCCCAGCACCCCCAAGGCCACGCAAAGCGTGCCCAGCGCTATCAGGAGAGCTTTTTTGAGACCTTCCATATTCTATGCTCTCGACGGCCTCCGCGATGGCCCTCCATTCCTTGGCCATGGCCGCCCGCCGGCTTGGCTCCCCGGCCCGGCGCCACAGACCCTTCGTCCGGCGGAGACGGCGTTGGCCAGCCCCTTTTCGGCCTATCGCTTCGCTTCCCGCGCGCTTTCGGAGGATGTCCCGGCCAAAACGAATCCCGGCGAACATGATATCAGAACGAGGGCATCCAGGATAGGCGCCGGGATGGCCGCGTCAGTCCCTGTCCGGAATCCCCCCTTCCCCAAGTCCTGGAGTACGAAGGCCGAGCCGTGGGTCAAGAACAGCATCAAGATCCCGCCGCGGTCCTAGGCCGCCGGATCTCAAGTTCTTGACTCTCGTCCCCGGCCGGGATATGTTCTTGCCGTGAAGGGAAAGGCCGTCCGCGACTACGGCGGCCGGTTCGCCGCCTGCATCTGTTGCATGGACGGGCGCATCCAGCTGCCGCTCATCCGTTTCATCCAGGACCGTTACAGGGTCCGTTACGTCGATATCATCACAGAACCCGGGCCCATCCAGTACCTGGCCGGACACAAGAACCACTCCGTGCTGGAAACCGTCCGGAAGCGCCTCCACATATCTGTCGATATCCACGGCTCGGAGGTCATCGCCGTCTCGGGGCACTGCGATTGCGCCGGAAATCCCGTCGCCAAGCGCGAGCAGCTGAGGCAGATGGACGGCTCGGTGACCGCGATCCGGGCCTGGGGCTTCGTGACGCAACGGATCGTCAAGCTCTGGGTCGACGGGAACTGGCGGGTGAACGTCGTCAGTTAGCCCGGCCCCCCATCGCTGAAGTCCGTCGCCGCCGAGGCCCGCATCCGGTCAGACGATCGTCAGCAGGGCGGTCAGGGTGACGAGGCCCGCCAGGGTCGAGAGGAAGATGACCTTGGTGACGAGCTCCGGGGCCGCGTCGAACTCCTGGGCCAGCGCGACGCCGAGGATGGCGCTGGGCATGCTGTTCTCGAGGATCATCGTCTGACGCGTCAATCCCTCCAGGCCGAGCGCCCGGGCCAGCCCGAACGAGACCGCCGCGGCGACGACGAGGCGCAGGAACACAGCGACCGACGCGGCCTTCCACTTCCCCTTCAGGCTGACAGCGGCCAGCTGCATGCCCAGGACGAGGAGTAAAAAGGGCACGAGGGAGTCGCCGACGAGCTTCAGGGGCTCGTAGATCGGATCGGGGACGGGGATGGCCAAGGCTTTGAACAGGATCCCGGCGGCCATGGCGTGGAGTCCCGGCATCGTCGCCGTCCGCTTCAGAGCTTCCCGGAGTCCGGCACGGCCCCGGGCCGCGAGGAAGACCCCCAGGCTTTGCATGACGATCTGCGCGGTCATGGCGTAGACGATGCCCCGCTCCAGGGCGCCGGTCCCGTAAGCCAGGAGCAGGACGGGAAAGCCGAAGTTGACGGCGTTGCTGAAGAGGACCGAGATGTGGAAGGCCCCCGCCTCGGCCGCAGGGAGCTTGAGGAGGCGGGCGGCTGCGGCGGAGAGGCCCCAAAGCAAGGGCACGGAAAGCAGGGTGAAAGCGACGATCCGGCCGAACTCGTCGGCCCCGAGCGTCGTTCGGGCCATGGAGGTGAAGGTCAGGCAGGGGACCAGGACGTAGAGCCCCAGACGGGCCAGCATCTTGAGGTCGAAGACGAGGAGGCGGGCGGCGAGATAACCGACCGCCACCATGACCGCGACCGGGACGATCACCCGGACGAAGATGGCGACGAGCGTGTCCATGAAGCGCGCATTGTACGCTACTTCCGCCCGGGTGCCAATCCGGAACCCGGGGCTGCGCCCCTCTCTACGCGCAGGGCCGGTCGCAGGTCCGCTTGCGGGCGCCGTGTTTCTTATGGAACAGGGCGGTGAAGAGATGACCCTCTTCCCGGGCGAAGACGACCATGTCCACCCCGATGTTCAAGAAGGCCCCGGGCGTGTAGGGGACCGTCGTTCAACAAGAACCAGTTCAAGGGGTCGGACGTCCGGCCGATGGGCCGCTCCGCCTCCGGCGCATCCGGCTCGAACTCAAAGACAAGGTCATCGGCATTCCGACGACCCAGGTCCGCTCCTCGGGCCGGGTGATCCAGGGCGTCCGCATCATCAAGCTCGACGACAACCTACGGCAGAGTCGATCTCCCGGACTTCGGCCTGGCCCTCGGGCAAGTCCCTCTATTTGAAATCCCCACCTTCAATTCTATATATTGAGCCGGGATAGGCCGGTAACAAGCATGCTAAGGGAGCGACACTCGGGGTCCGGCGGGCAGTGGGACATGGCTGTCGCGGGGGCCTTCCTGCTGCTGGCGCTGACGACCTGTTGGAGCACGATCGGATTCGGCTTTCAGCTGGGCGGGGATGAGCATCATGAGGTCACCAAAGCGTTCTTGTGGTCCGAGGGATTCAGGCTCTACCATGAGATCTGGAACGACCAGCCGCCGCTGTTGACGGTCCTTCAGGGCTCGCTCTTCAAGGGATTTGGAGTTTATGCCGGTCTCGCGCGGGGCTTGGCTCTGGCTTTCGGAGCGTTGCTGGCGGCCGGCTTATTTCGCTTGGTGCGCAAGAGCCTCGGCGTGCCGGCGGCGTTCGGGGCGCTGTTCAGCCTGTTGGCCGCGCCCCATGTGTTCGAGCTCTGCCTTTCGCCCATGAGCGAGGTCCCCGCGTTCGCCGTCGGCCTTGGGGCTCTTGGAGCGATCCGGCGCTGGGATAAGAATGGCCGCAGCATCTGGCTGGCGATCTCGGGATTGATCCTGGCGTTCGCGCTCGAGATCAAATTGACGGCGGTCCTCCTCGCTCCCGCGCTGGGCCTCGAGCTGGCGATCCTCACGCTGGCCGGAACGAAGACCGGGAGGATGGCTCGACTGGCCCGCAACGGGGCGATCTGGGGCGGGAGCGTTCTCGGCGGATTGGTCATTCTGGACCTGGCGCTGGGAACCGGCTATCTCCAGGCCTATGCCTCGCACTTTTCGACCTTGGGCCAGGCGGCGGCGGCCGAGGTCCGCCAGCTGGCGTTCACGCTCGGCGATTTCCTGAGGTATCGGCAGGCCCTGGTGGCGTTGGCGGCCGCGCTGGGCCTCGCGGCC
>JBGSUG010000302.1:0-8650 GCA_041736225.1 Candidatus Aminicenantales bacterium
GGCGCCGGGTCGCCTCGGAAGGCGCGCCGACGGGCTCGGCGTCGGCTCCCTCCATCGGCAGGACGGCCAGGCGGTTCGGGACCGTTCGTCCGGCCAGGTTCGCCGGTCCGGTCAGAACAGAGAGGTCTTCGCTCCAGGGAACGTCGACCCCGAGGCGCGCGGCCTCGGCGCGGAGATCGTCGGCCGAACGGAGCCGGAAGACCGCGTGCGAGGCCATCCCGGCCTACTCCCGCCCGCCGCCGGTGATACGGCGGACTGCCTGGATGTCGCGTTTGACCCTGGGCTCACAGGCGGCCGGCCAGCGGTCGCGCGGCAGGACGGCCAGCTTGCCCGCGTCCCTGAGTTCCCGGGTCCGGAACGCCAGGCCGAGCAGGCGGACGAGCTCCGGCACGGCGAGGTCGGGGAAGCGGGCCAGGAACTCCGGGTCGTTGACGGGGATGAGGAAGTCGCCGCCGTGGTCCTCGACGGTCAGCGTGATCCCGGGATGGACCGCGGCCAGTGTTTCGAAGACGGCGGCCAGATCGATGACGCCCTTGCCCGCTTCGGCCGTGAACGAGACGAAACCGTCCGCCGTGAGCAGCAGGCCTCCGTCCTTGATGTGGGTCGTCACGACCCAGGGGAGGAGCCGGCGCGTCGCGAGGACCGGGTCCTCGAGCATGGTCAGCAGGTTCATCGTGTCCAGGCAGATGCCCAGGTATTCGCCCGGCACGGCCCCGCACATGTCGAAGAGACGGAGGAGCTCGAACGAGGTGAACTCGAAGTGCGTCTCGATGGCCAGCACGACGCCGAAATCCCGGAACATCGGCTTCTGGGCGCGGAGGGCGGCGGCCATCGATCCGAGGAACGCCTCGGTCGACGGCGCCTCCTTCTTCCAGCGCATCAGTCCGCCCGAGCACGACCGGACGGTCGACGAGCCCAGGTGGAAGGCCTGTTCAACGGCCCGGCGGTTCCCGGCCAGGATGTCCCTGGGTCGGCCGGTTTCGAGGTCGAGGGGGATGTGCTCGCCGCCGCCCCACTCGATGTAGAGGTTGTTGCCCTCGGCGTAGCTGCGGAGGTCGCTGAGGAAGGCCCGGTCGATCGCCGCTCCGGGCGGCACGTTGACCTCCGAGAACTGGACGCCGTCGGCCCCGTTCACGGCCGCCCACTCGAGGAGCTCGAAGGGCGAAAGATCCAGGGGCTTCAGGCTGTAGCTGTCGACTCCGACCTTGAGCTTGCGCATGGCCCCGTCCGGCAGACTCATTCTATCAGTTTTCGAGCCGCCGTGAACAGATTTTCTTGGCTTGAAAACGCGGGGGGCTTGGGATATCCTACCGCCATTATGAAAAGGACCGTTCTGGCGCTCGCGCTGGCCGTCGCCCTCGCGCCGGCATTCGCGCGGGGTCAGGCTTCCGTCGTCAGTCAGATCGCGGGCGACAAGGCGGCGACCGACAAGCTCTATTTCGGTCTGAAGGCCGGGATGAGCTGCGGTCGGCTCAAGGGTTTCGAGGGCGCCGAGAGGCGGGGCGGACCCAATATCGGCCTCCAGGCGACGGTCGCGCTCGGCGACCGGTTCTCCCTCGTTCCCGAAATCACCTTCGTTTCGCCCAAGGGCATCACGGCCATCCCGTTCTTCACGACCGGGGACCCCGGGCTCGATCCTTTCTTCGCGGACCCGGAGAGGTCGGCCCTGATGCTCAGCTACGTCGATATTCCCGTCCAGGTCCGCTACCGGCTGGGGCGCTTCCATATCGGCGCCGGCGGATTCGTCGGCTTTCTCGTGTCCGCGCGCGAACGCTTCCGGGCGGCGCGCGAGGAGGGCGAGGACCTGCTCTTCGCGAAGGACGTCGCCGCCGATTACCGTAAACTCGACTACGGGCTGCTCTTCGAGGCGTCCTGGACGATCACCAAGCCGCGCCGCGGCTCGGGACTCGTCTTCCACCTTCGCTGGCAGGAGGGACTGGCCGATATCCTCCGGGAATATTCGGGGCCGCTCGACTTCCTGCCGCCCGGGCCGGTCCGGACGTCGGGCATTCAGGTTTTTCTGACTTTTCCGTTCATCCGCTGAGGAAACAAGGGAGGTTCGCCATGTTCAAACAGATGCAGGAAGCCCTGATCGTCGGTAAGAAGGCCGAGGTCGAATCGCTCGTCGACCAGGCCCTGGCCGCGGGACTGCCGGCCGGGCAGATCCTCAACGAGGGGCTCATCCCCGGCATGGAGCGCCTCGGCGTCCAGTTCAAGAACAACGAGGTCTTCATCCCCGAGGTCCTCGTCGCGGCCCGGGCCATGAACGCCGGGCTGGCCAAGCTCGAACCCCACCTGGCCAAGGCGGGCGTCAAGCCCAGGGGCGTCGTCGTCATCGGGACCGTCAAGGGCGACCTCCACGACATCGGCAAGAACCTCGTGGCCATGATGCTGCGCGGCAACGGCTACAAGATCGTCGACCTCGGCGTCGACGTTTCGCCCGAGAAGTACCTCGAGGCGGCCAGGGCCAACCAGGCCGGGGCGATCGCGCTGTCCGCGTTGCTCACGACGACCATGGTCCAGATGAAGGCCGTCGTCGAAGCCGTCGAGAAGGCCGGCCTCGCCGTGCCCGTCGTCATCGGCGGGGCCCCCGTCACCCGGGAGTACGCCGACCAGATCCGGGCCCGCGGCTACGCTCCCGACGCGGCTTCGGCGGTCGAGGAGATCGGCCGGCTCATCGCCGCCTGATGACCTCGCGCGAGCCGGGCGCAGACCCCGTTTTTCAGAACGGCATCGAGGCGAGGTAGGCCCCGAGGAAGGCCAGGACGACCGCCAGCAACTTCCAGCCGGTCAGCTTCTCTTTGAGGAATATCGCGGCGATGATGACGATGAAGATCGTGTTGAGCTGGTTGAGAACGGCGGCGACGGAGGCCTTGGCGTACTTCATGCCGCCCATCCAGAGCATGAGCGAGAGGTAGGAGCCGAAGAAGGCCGCCGGGACCAGGGCCTTCCAGTTGCGGCGCTCGAGCAAGGGGGCGAGGATGGCCCGCCTGTTCCTGAGGAACGGGACGAAGAGGGCGAGGGCGACGGCGCCGCCGGACACGCGGACGAAGGTCGCCCAGAACACCGACACCTCTCCCAGGATCGGCTTGACCATGACGATACCCAGCGCGACGAAGAACATGGCCAGAATGCCGTAGAGGATGCCGAGGGCGAGGTCCTTGCGCGGGAGTTTCTCGATCTTCCCTTCCTTCGACAGGGTCAGGACGGCCGAGACGACGAGCCCGGCGCCGAGAAACTGGACGAGGGTCAGGCGCTCGCCGAGGAAAAAGAAGGACAGCGCGATGACGAACGGGGTGTAAAAGCAGTCGACGATGGCCGTCAGGCCGGCCCCGAGCCGGTTGAGGGCGTGGAAGAAGAGCGTGTCCGAAACGGCGATGCCCAGAACGCCGCTGAGGAGAAGCAGGCCGACGGACGCGGCGGAGACGGCGGGGAAGAGCGGTTCGCCCAGGACGAGCAGGGTCGGCAGGATGAAGAAGAAGGCCAGGACGCACTTGGCCAGGTTGAGGCCGAGGGGGTGGATGCGCCGGCCGCTGACGCGGAACAGGACGACGGCGACGGCCCAGACGAGACCCGATGCCACGGCGAGGATCTCGCCGAGCGAGCGCGAGGAAGCGGGAGATTCGAACATAGCTGAACACCTATAACAGACTCTCCCCGGCGCGTCAACGCCGATTGACCATCGCAAGCGCCGCGTGTTATAAACGGCCGGTGAGGAGACGCGCGATGAAAAAACAGACGGGACTGTCGTTCCTTATGCTGGGCCTGGCCGTTCTGGCCTTGTCGTTATTGCCGGCTTCGCAGGCGGTCGCGACGGGGGCGGACGGGCCGCTCGAGTTCGATTCCTGTACGAGCATCCTGGTCGGCCGGCTGGCCTCGCTTGACGGCTCGACCATGACCTCGCATTCCTGCGATTCGGGCACCGACCGGACTTGGATGACCATCGTGCCCAACGCGAAGCACAAGCCCGGGGCGATGGCCAAGGTCTACTACGAGCCCAAGCGGACCAAGGGGCCGAACGATCCGGACCGTCTGGAGACGGGCGAGATCCCCCAGGTCTCGGAGACCTACGCCTACCTCAACACGGCCTACCCGATCATGAACGAGCACCAGCTGGCGATCGGCGAAACGACGATCGGCAGCCGGGGCGGGCTCACGAGCGAGAACGGCATCATCGACGCGCCCGAGCTCTATCGCCTCGTCCTCGAGCGGGCGAAGACGGCCCGCGAGGCCATCCGCATCGCCGACGAGCTGACGAAGACGTGGGGCTACAACGACTGGGGCGAGTGCTTCACCTTCGCCGACACGAAGGAGGTCTGGCACTTCGAGATACACGGGCCGGGCAAAGGCAAGAAGGGCGCCGTGTGGGCGGCCCAGCGCGTCCCCGACGACGAGATCGGGGTTTCGGCCAACGCCGGCCGCATCCGCGGGCTGGACCTGGCGAACGCCGATTATTTCCTGGCCTCGGCCAACGTCGAATCCCTAGCGGAGGAGCTGGGCTGGTGGTCGAAGGCGGGCGGCAAACCCTTCGATTTCACCTACGCCTACAATCCCGATTCGCGGAACAGCATCTACTGCCGGCGCCGCGAGTGGCGCGTCCTCAGCCTGCTCGCCCCGTCCCTCCGGCTCAACGCCGAGTCCGAGAACTTCCCGTTCTCGGTCAAGCCCGACAGGAAGGTCGGCGTCGCCGAGGTCCTGGCCATCTTCCGCGATACCTACGGCGGGACCGATTACGACATGACCCGGACCCTGACGGCGGTCAACCGGAAAGGGGAGACCGCCAAGAGCCCGGTCGCGACCCCGTTCATGAACGGCGATACGCTGGCCCTGTTCCGGCTCAAGCGGGAACGGACGATCTGCTCGCCGGCCGCGACCTACCTGCAGGTCACGCAGTCCCGGGACTGGCTGCCCGGGCCTATCGGCGGGGTGGTCTGGATCGGCTACGACAATCCGGCCACGACGCCGCACGTGCCCGTCTATATCGGGATAGCGCAGATGCCCGCGTCCTTCATGGTCGACGGCCGCTGGGCGTTCAGCCGCGACTGCGCCTGGTGGGCCTTCCGGACGGTCAGCCGCCTGGCCAACTTCCGCTGGCAGGAGATGTCGAAGGATATCGAGAAGGTCTGGAAGGGGATCGAGGACAAGGCCTTCGCCGGGCAGGCCGAGTTCGAGGAGGAGGCGCTGGCGCTCTACAAGAAGGACCCGAAGAAGGCCCGCGAGCTCCTGACGAAGTACACGCACGGCCTGGCCGACGAGGCCGTCTCGGCCTACTGGAAGCTCGGCGAAGACCTCTGGCTGAAATATTCGGGGAACTTTTAAATGTTAAATGGGGGACATGATACCCATTTCCCATTTTCGGGCCCGTCCTTCCGGCGGAGGCATCTCGAGGAGGCTATGGGAAAAATTGGGAAATAGGTATCATGTCCCCGTTTTAAAATGACCATCGCCGGCCTGCACGTCCTCGATTTCGCCATCGTACTCGTCTTTATCGTGTTCGTCCTCTGGCTCGGCTGGCGGGCGTCGCGCAAAACGAAGACGACCGATGATTTCTTCGTCGCCGGGCGCCGACTGGGCAAGGTCTACCAGTTCTTCCTCAACCTGGGGACGTCGACCAACGCCGACCAGGCCGTCGTCGTCTCCCGCGAAGTCTACCGCCAGGGCGTCGGCGGCATGTGGATCCAGTACCTCGTCCTCTTCCTGACGCCGTTCTACTGGTTCACCACGGCCTTCTTCCGCCGCGTCCGGCTGGTGACCATCGGCGATTTTTTCACCGAGCGCTTCAAGAGCAAGTTCCTCGGCGGCGCGTTCGCCGTCTTCACCCTGTTCATGGCCTTCCTCGGCAACGGCGCCGGCTACATGGTCGCGGCCAAGACCATGATGGCCCTGACGCCGAAGCCCGTCGAGAAGTACTCGGTTCGGGAGAAGCAGAGCGTCGACCTCTTCCACGAATACCGGGCCCTCCAGGCCAAGGCGGACAAGGCCGAGCTCGGGCAGGTCGAGGCGGCCCGCCTGACCGAGCTCGGCGAGCGGCAGAAGAAGGGTGAGCTGAAGGCGTTCATCTCCTACACGGATTCCGTCTCGATCTACCTCATCTACACGGTCATCGTCGCGGTCTACACGATGATGGGCGGTTTCCTGGCCGCGGCCATCACCGACGTCCTCCAGGGGATCCTCCTGACGACTTTCTCGCTGATGCTCATCCCCATCGCCCTGCAGCGCATCGGCGGTTTCGCCGGCCTCCACGCCGCGGTCCCGGACTACATGTTCCGGCTCTTCGGCTCTTCGGCGACGAGCGAATACGCCTGGTACACGATCCTGGCCATGGTCCTGGCCAACCTGGTCTCCATCATCGCCGTGGCCACGGGCATGCAGACGGCCGGCTCGGCCAAGAACGAGACGACGGCCCGGGTCGGGATGATCGGCGGCATGTTCTTCAAGCGCTTCATCATGATCTTCTGGGCCCTGACCGGCCTCCTGGCCATCGCCCTCTACGCGGGCCAGCTCCACGACCCGGACCTCATCTGGGGCCACATGACCATGGACCTGCTCTTTCCCGGCGCCATCGGTCTGATGATGGCCGGAGTCCTCTCGGCCAAGATGTCGAGCCTGGCCGGGTCGAGCGTCTCGTACTCGGCGCTTTTCATCCGCAACCTCTACCAGCCCTTCGTCAAGCCCAAGTCCGACCGCCATCTCCTCAACGTCGGGCGCGTCGCCATCGCCGTGACCCTCGTCGGCGGCGTGGGCGTGGCCCTGTTCATCGGCAACCTGCTCGACATGTTCAAGTACTTCATCTCGCTGCCGGCCATCTTCGGAGCGGCCATCTGGCTGGGCTTTCTGTGGCGGCGTGTGACCCGGACGGCGGTCATCGCCCAGGTCTTCATCTGCTTCGCCATCTACGCCCTCATCCCCAACGTCTTCCAGTCGCTCAAGTGGGCCCGGACACGGCCGGGATTCCTGCAGGAGACCCGGGCCCGGACGGTCACCATCAGCACCCAGGCCGTGCGGGAGGACGTCCTGGCCGGGCGTGCCGCTGCGATCGGGGAGACCATCCGCAAGGGCCATACGAGCCCGCCGGAGGGCATCTTCTTCGAGAAGATCGTCCGGACCGATCCGAAGGACCCCGCCTCGCCCAAGGCCGGGCTCGGGCGCTTCCACGCCGAGGTCTGGGTCCTGAGCTGGTTCGGGGTCGATTTCTCGGGCTTCTCCAAGGCCCAGCTGAGCACGGTCCGCTTCGGCTTCGACGCCCTGTTCCCGTTCGTCCTGCTCTTCCTGCTGAGTGCCTTCACCAGGCCCGTGCCCAAGGCCGATCTCGACCGCTTCTTCGCCAAGGTCCACACGCCCGTCCAGCCGACCGCCGAGCTCGAGGAGCGGGCCTTGCGGCGCGCCGTCGAGCACTACGACGAGGCGGTCGAGGCGCACAAACTCCGGCCCGGCTCGAACTGGGAGATCATGAAACCGAAGCTTGTGGACATCCTCGGCTTCGCCGGCTGCTGGGCCCTCGTCGGCGTCATCGTCTTCCTGCTCTGGTTCGTCGTGAACATCCGCTAAAATGGGGGACATGATACCCATTTCCTATTTATTCCTGGGCCGGCCTTTCGGTCTGGGAGCAAGAACCCGGCCCGTGAGCAGCTCGAGGCGCTTGACAAAATCCTCGCTGCCCATCGGGCGTCCCGTCCTTTCGTGGCCCCTGAATTCTTCGATCATGTCCGGGTCCTCCGTCTGTGCGAGGTAACGTCCCCAGTTCCCGACCGACTTTTCGAATCGGAACGGCGTGAGCAGGGGATGCGGCTCCTTCCTCACGTGCGCGCGGGCGCTTGACCAGTCGAAGTCTTCGGCGCGGGCGACGATCCCGGCTCGAACGGGGTTCTTTTCGACGTAGCGAATCGCGGCGTACTGATGGCCTTCATCGAGCGGATACGAGAGGAACCGGCCCTGGAAAAGAAATCCCTTCCAGCCCTCTCGGGTGTTTATGACCAATGTGTAGCGGCGCTGAGATTCGCCGAGGCCGCGGGCGAAACTGTCCGGTTTCGAGGGGACCGCGACCAGGTGGAAATGGTTCTCCATCAAGCAGAAAGCCCAGATGGCGAGCTCGTGCTTCGCGGCCTCTCGTCCTAATAAGGTCAGGAAAAAAGCCCGGTCCTCGTCGGAAAAGAAGACGCGTTGGCGTCTGTTGCCTCTCTGGATCAGATGGTGCGGGCAACCGGGGACAACGACCCGGGCGAATCGTGGCATGTTATCCTCTCCCGTAATGAAGGACGATGAGCAGGAGAAATGCTTCTCAGAGCGGCAAAAAAAGTGTAACAGATATCACGTCCCCCCATTATCGGGGGAGCGGCGGGGCTGAGGTTTCTCAGGCTGACAATAAATGGGAAATGGGTATCATGTCCCCCATTTAGCGCCAGATGAGGACATCGGCGGGGCGGAGGGGATTCGACCCGAGGACGATCCGGGACCCGGAGGCGACGGGGACGGAATAAGGCCGCGACGAATAATTGACGGCGACGAAGAAGCCGTCCCGCCACTCGACGTAGACGCCGGGCGGATAGCTCTCGGGCGCGGCCCCGGCCCGCTCGTAGACGAGGCGCATGACGTCGCGCTCGAGCCCGCCGTCGAGCGTGTCCGCGCCGATGTAGGTCACGGTGCCGCGGCC
>JBGSUG010000329.1:0-7063 GCA_041736225.1 Candidatus Aminicenantales bacterium
GGTTTGAAGAAGGGATTATCGGCGTTGGCGGCGGCCGAGGCGGCGGCTTCGGGCGAGAGCGCGGGCGTCGCGGGGGGGCCGGACGCGGATTCTTGCGATTCGTCGCTCTTGCACGCGACCGCGGTGAACGCGGCCAGGAAAAGTGATCCGGCGAGGATGAGGCTGATCGCGGCATGTCGGGTCATAGTCGTCGCACCTCCTGGGGGGTTAGGAAACTCGGGGACATCATACCAATTCCTCAATTTAAATGGAACGGGGTCGGACCAAATGATGTCTTTGAGATCGTTTAGGTTACATGGAAAATATGCGAAGCGCCAAACGATGATATCGAAGTTTTTAGGCCTGAAAACGAGGAAAGTCCAAATCACCGCCGAAGCATGATACAATGTGCTTTTGGGGAATAAGATCCTGGAGGTCGAAATGGCCGACAGCCATCAAATTTTCATCACCAGTTTCGACATGGACCGGCTGAAGAACATCCTGGCCAGCCCCGCGATGCAGTCCGGACCCAACAAAGAGCACCTCGCCGCCCTCCAGCAGGAGCTGGGTCGCGCCAACATCGTCGAGCCCAAGGACATCCCCGCGGACGTCGTGACCATGAATTCGAAGTTCCGCATGCGCGACATGGAGTCGGGCGAGGTCGTCGAGTATACGCTCGTCTTCCCCCACGAGGCCGACATCAAGCAGAACAAGCTTTCGGTCCTGGCCCCGATCGGGATGGGCCTTCTTGGCTACAAGGCCGGTGACGTCTTCGAGTGGATCGTCCCGAACGGCAAGCGCGTCCTCAAGGTCGAGGAGGTTCTCTACCAGCCCGAGGCTTCCGGCAACTACAACCGTTAGCCGGCCGTTAGCCGGGGTCGGACCCGTTAGCCGGGGTCGGACCAGATAATCTTATTTATATTCATTAGGTTGTAGTCTAAATGTGTGAAGTCCCAATCAATAACTTTTCTGTTTTTTGGGTCGAAAACAAGCATTAGCAATCCCAGGTTTCACCCTGGATATCACCCCCAGGGAGCATGGCGCCGGATCACAGCTGCCACCACAATACCCCCGGCATGAGAAAAGCCGTTGCGGTCTGCCTGGCCCTGCTTTGCTGGGGGACCCTGCCCGCGTCTCCGGGAGCGACCGAGCGTACCGGCGCACATCATGGCTTTGCCCTCGCCGATGCCGACACGCAGGAGTCGCTGGGCTTCACGCTGACGGGTAAGCGCGCGCCCATCCTCCCGATCGTCATCGCGGCCATGGATCATCATCCGCTCAACGGCCCGGCGCCCGCCAGCGTCGTGCCCGAGATTGCGGACATCGTCATCACAAAGGACAACCCCGCGCCGGTTTCCGTATCCGTCTTCCTGGGGCGCGGGAACGGCGACCTCTTCTCATCGCTTCACGAGCAATACGCGTGGCGGACGAAGTTCAAATCGTTGACCTTGGGTGCGGGGATTTATCGCGACATCCCGATCTACAAAGCGCTCCGCATCCAACCCTATGTTGGGGTCGTCCGGACGAGGGCACTTCTGAGACCGTCCGATCTCTATGGGAATAGCGAATCGTTCGAATACCGCCTCACCGCTTTCTGTATCGGCGTCCCGTTCGTCTGCGGTTTTTGATCGGCTAATTGGGGTCGGCGGATTGAGATCGGACCACGAATAATTGATGATATCATTAGCTTTAGCCGCCAAGAGTGTGAAACTCTAATCAATAACATTCACATTTTAAAGGGCGTTAACACAAAAATCGGATTTTGCTGTTTTTAGCCATAAAAACAAGCATCTCAAACTGTAGCCTTTCGCACTTTGGCCGGCTGACTGTTCTATTTGCTTCAAATCCGCTTGGCCCGACCCCGCATTGACTTGACCTCTTGCTCCGGGTCAGAATAGCCGGAGAATTCGGACGAGGCGGAACCCATGAATCAGCGGTATCGTCGGACCGGGCTGGGACCCGAGTTCATACTAATCGGTATCGGACTTACCTTACTGCTTCCAGCAGCGCCGGGATGCAAACCGGAACAAGCGGAGCGCGCCATCACCGTCGAATCGCTTCTCCTCGAGATGGTCGACCTCGAGAACCTAGCCATGCGGCCGGACCCGTTCTTCAAGCAGGCCCAAGCCTCGAGCTACGACCGCGACAGCCACAAGGGCGGAGAGTCGTGGTTCGCCAATCGCGACGTCGGGCAGTACGTCCGGACCGAGACGACCGCGGACGGCCGCAAAGAGCACGTCCTGGCCGATCTGAAAGGACCGGGGACCGTCACCCGCTTTTGGTCGGCGAATCCCGATCGTACCAACACGACGCGGTTCTATTTCGACGGGGAGGCCGAGCCGCGCCTGGCACTCCCGCTCGCGAACCTTTTCAAAGGCCTGGCGCTGCCGTTCGCGCCGGACTTCTCGTACATCAGCGGCACCGGCGGGAACCTGTACTTCCCCCTCCCTTACGCCGCATCGCTCAAGATCACCGTCGAGGAGACGCCCGACAGCCCGCTCCGGCTTTATTACGAGATCGGATACCGGACCTATGACGCCGGTGCAGACGCGCGCGTCGAGACCTTCGATCCGGCTAAGGCGTCCGCGTGGGAGAAGACCGCGGGGCTCGTCGCCGGGAGGCTGGCGCAGCCGTCGTCCGCGATGCCTGCCGCCGAGGCGAACGTTGCTAGCGGCGCAGGCCGCGCCTCAGACTGGCTCTCCGCCCGCCTGACCGTAGCGCCGGGCGAAACCGCCTCGCTCCCCCGCGTCGAAGGCGAAAAGGCCGTCCTCGAATGGTCGGCCCGCGTCCTCGGTACCCGCGAAAGCCGCGACTGGAGCGATCCGGCCCGCGCCCACAACGCGTACCGCCTCCTCGTCCTCGAAGTCCTCTTCGACGGCGAGCGGTCCATCGAAACTCCGCTCGGCGATTTCTTCGGCAGCGGCCCCGGCGTCAATCCCTACGAGAACTTTTTCTTCACGGTCGACGGCACCGGACGGATGACGAGCCGGCTGCCGATGCCCTTCGCAAAGTCGATGGACCTGCGCCTGAAGAACCGCGGCAGGGTCCCCTACACCGTGGAGTTCCTGCTGCGCCTCGGAGACCGCGAGTTCACGCCCCGCGACTACCACCTGCGGGCCCAATGGCGGACGCTCGCCCGCCACTCCTGGCCGCCCTTCGACACGAACGTCCTCGACACGACGGGCGAAGGCAAGGTCGTCGGCACGGTCTACGAGATCGCCAACGACGGGCTCATCTGGTGGGGTGAGGGCGACCAGAAGATCTCGATCGACGGCGAGCCCTTCCCGAGCACCTTCGGCACCGGGACGGAGGACGACTACGGCTACGCCTACGGCGACAACCGGCCGTTCACACGCCCCTACCACGCCCAAACACGCGTCGACGGGCCCGGGAGCGGCGGGCACATCAGCCTGAACCGCTGGTACGTGCTCGATGCGCTCCCTTACCGCAACTCCGTCCGCTTCGACCAGGAGATCTGGCACTGGATGCCGTGCGATCCGATCTGGGCCCAAGTCGTCTATTGGTACGCAGCCCCCGGATCGCCCGGCCCCGCCGCGGTCGATCCTGCGACGCTCGCTCCTGTCGACCTCGGGGTGCGCGAGGACATGCTCGAACCCCTCGAGGGCGAAGCGCTCCGCTTCGCGGCGCACGGCGGCGCCGCCGCGAAGGAACGCCTTGCCAATTGCTCCGGCGCGGAGCATCTCGTCTGGAGGGACGCTCGACCGGGCACCCGCCTCGAAGTCCATTTCACCGTCCTTAAGGCAGGCCGCTATTCGGTCGAGCTCCATCTTTGTAAATCCCCAAAATACGGCCGGTTCGAGTTCGCGGTCAATGGGAAGCGGAGCGAGATCGGCCCCCGCGATTGCTATTCGGCGTCACTCGACTGGACACGCCCGCGCCTCGGCTCATTCGATCTCGTCGAGGGCACGAACACCCTCGAGGTCCGCGCCCTCGCGCCCAACCCGGCCGCACGGCCCGGCGCCCGTCTCGGCCTCGACTATATCTTCCTTATCAGGCGGTAGCTGCCAGGCCTGATAATCTTTTAATCGGGGTCGGACCTCAGCTTTTTGTTTAGATTCTTATAGTTACTCCGAAAAAGTGCGAAGATCCAATCTATAACTTTAATGCTTTTAGGGGCAAAAGCGTAACAACACCTCTGCCTAAATTGAATGAATCAGGCTATGCGCGATCTTTGCGTTTTCGACCCCAAAAACACCCAGCTCAAACTGGAGTTCTTCACACTTTATCGCGCTATCTCTATCTTTTACTTTATGTTACTTTGGTCCGACCCCGAGGGAACCCCGAGGGAATTCCAATTCAACAGGGCGTTCCAGAGGAAACGATGGTCGGACCGGTTGAGGTCGCGGTGGATCGGGTTGAAGTTGAACGCGACGACCCGTCCCTTGCCCACCGGGATATCCATGATCGCCGGACGGCCCTCGAGCTCGTCCTCGCCCTTGAGCGCGCCGCTGACGAGCATCTTGACCTCGGCCCGCTTGGCCGCTTCCTTCGCCTCCTTCTGCTCCTTAGTCAGCGCCGGGCCTCCGGCCGCCTCCGGCTTCTCCTCTTCCCTGTCCTCGGCTCTGAGCTTCGTGCCCCATTGCATCACGACGTTCCCGCGCTCGGACCGGGCGATGTCGTAGACCGGCCCCCAGCTGCGGAAGACGGACGTCACTTCGGGCGAACCGTAGGCGAGCGGGTGGTCGGGCCGCGTGAACTTGACCTTGAGCTCGCTCCCGGGTGTGAAGAACGTCCCGCTCTTCCGGCCGACGTCCCTCACCAGTCCGCCTTCGAGCGGGAGCGCCGAGCCGTTGCCGAGCGTGACGAGCACGCCGCCCGCGCCCAGGAACTCCTCGATCTTGGCCATCCCCAGCCAGCCGATGCCGCCGGTGATGTCCGCCGAAGCGTCCGGCACGCCCAGGTTCGGCGTCTCTTTCGTTTTCGTATAAGCCATCGGCCCGAATTTCTTGTCGATGCCGTGGATCTGGTCCTGGAGCCCGAGGTAGTTGTGGCCGAAGATGATGACGTCGTACTTGTCGCGCAGCCGTCCCGCCCGGACGTCCTCGTCACGGATGTAGGCATACGGGACCTTCTCTCGGTCGAAGACGAACCGGATCCAGCCGACCGCCTCCGTGTCGGCCCAGGTGTGCCAGACCGCCACGCGCGGCAGCTTCGACTCGTGCCGCGCCACGCCCTCGGGCACGGCCGCCGCGCCGTCGCAATCGATCGCCAGTTCGGCCGCGGCCTTGCCCAGCGCGTCCGCCAGGCCCTTCTGATCGGCGATGATCCACGATCCCGCCGGATAGTCTTTATCCCCCGCCTTGAACGCCTTCTCGGCGATCTCGACGCGGAACGCGGCCAGACGCGCCCGCAACGCGAGCAACCCCTCCTGGCCCGCGTCCTTCACCAGGAAGACGGGTCCCTTGCCGTTCACAACCCCCTGGGTCTTGACGCCCGCCGCGACCGGCGCGAGCGACACCGTCGCCGCGTCCACGATCCTGGCGTCGTCGATGCGTTTGGCCTCGAGCCCGTAATGCACGGTCAGCGCCCACGACACGTCGTCGTAGGGCTCGTAGACCGCGTCGGCCGGGAAGGTCTGCGGCGTGAGCAGGTCGACGGCGTAGCCGCGGTACGGCTGGTCGAGCCGGACCACGAACGTTCCCGCCGCGAACTCCCCTTCCGCGACCTTGAACGGCGCGGTCGCCCTCCCCACTTCGATGCCGTGGGCGATGAGGAGGTCGACCATGTCGGCCACGCGCCGCCGGTCGCCCTGGTCCTCGGCGATCGCGAACGCGTACGGCCCGCCCTTGACGCCCTTCTGCCACGCGTTGTAGCCCTTCCTGTAGAAGTCGCGCAGCATCTCCTTCGAGTGCTTGGCCGCATAGTCCAGTGCCGCGAGGCAGCCGCTCTCCATGTAATTCGTGTTGTTGCGGAGCGACCACATGAACTTCCGCGGCGGCGGCATGGGCCGGTACCACTCCTGGCTCGTCGCCGGCCGGCCCGCGTAGCGCTCCTCGTTCTCCCGCAGCACACGCTCGACCGTCTCGGGCGTGCCGTTGCCGAACGTCTCGTAGCCGCGGCCGATGCTGTTGTGGTTGACGCCGATCGAATCGAGGAAGCAGTGCTCCCAGCCGTCGCTGAAGCCCCACGTCCAGACGCCGGGCATCCCGGCCGACGTGAGCGCGCTGAGCTCGGCGAACGACATGGCGAACCACTCGTTGAGGAGGATCGGATCGAGGTTGTTGTTGAACGGCCCGGTGCCGTTCCAGGTCTGGAGGAGCGGCAGCGATTCGTGGAGATCGTGGACGACCTGCGGGTGGTACTCGAAGAACATCCGGCTGACGGCCTTCGAGAGCTGCAGCGCCTCCTGATGCGAATCGCGGTTGTTGTCGTGGAAGACGTAGAAACCCCAGTACGGCGGCGAGACGGGCGGCAGCGCGTCGAAGTCCGTTTTGCCCTTGAGGTAGCGGTAGAACCAATCGACCTGCTTGTCGCGGCCGTCGGGCTCCGAGACGGGGTTGATGAGCACGATGAGCTCGCCACGGATCTTCTGGATCATCGGCTGGTCGGAGACGGCCAGGCGGTAAGCCATTTCCATGACCATCTCGGGACTGCCGAGCTCGGTCGAATGGAGCCCCGCGTTGAAGTAATAGACGGGCCGGGCCGAGGCGATGATCGTCTCGGCGGCCTCGGGGGTCGTCTTTCGCGGATCGGCCAGCGCGGCGGTCGCGGCCTTGAGCTTGTCGAGGTCGCGGAGCCCCGCTTCGTCGGCGATCGCCGCGAGCAGGATGTCGCGGCCTTCCTCGGTCTTCCCGATCGTCTGGAGGCGGACACGCGGCGAGGTCTCGGCGAGCTTGCGGAAGTAGCCGTAGATCTGCGCGGTCGTCGAGAGCTCGCCCGCAGCGCCGACGACGTGGCCGAGATATTCCATCGGCGAAGGAACGGTCGGCGAATCGGGCAGATAGGCCACCCACGGATTGCCGAAGCGCGGCTCGGTCGTGTACTTGGCGATGGCCTCGACCGAACCCGGCTCGACCTTGTCCGGGGCGTAGGGGTTCGCGGCCTGCGCCGGGGCGGGCGCGGC
>JBGSUG010000334.1:0-1608 GCA_041736225.1 Candidatus Aminicenantales bacterium
GGCTTCCGGCGGCGCGGTCGCGGTGCTGGGCGAAGGCCGCGTCGACCTGGCGCTCGCAGAAGGCGAGCGAGACACCTTTCGTGGCGCGGCCCCGGGACTTGAGACCGTCGAAGGTCCGGCCGATGCCCTCGAGGACGACGCGGAGCGGGATCTTCCGCTCCTCCCAGCCGGCGATCGCCGACTGGTCCTTCGGCGAAAGGAGGAAGGGCGCGCCCCGCCGCTCCAGGAAGGCCCGGGCGATCGACTGGTAATACCCGCTCCGTCGGCTGTCTTCGGCGTCCATGGGGATAAGGCGCGACCGCGCGCCTAGGCGCGGCCGCCGCGGTTCCGTTCGTGGATGATCCGCAGCCCTTCGAGGACGAGGTCCGGCTCGCAGGCCTCGACCAGCGGCAGCTCCACGGCGACCTGGCCGCCGAAGCCGCCCGTGGCGACGACCCGGGCCTTGGTGCCGAGCTCCCTGCGAATCTCCTCGACCAAGTTGGTCACCAGGCCGATGTACCCGAAATAGAGACCGGACTGCATACTCGCGACGGTGGTGCGGCCGATGGCCTTTTTGGGCTTGCGGATCTCGATCCGCGGCAGGCGGGCCGTCTTGAGGGTCAGGGCCTCGGCGGCGATCTGGATGCCCGGGGCGATGGCCCCGCCCAGGTATTCGCCCTTGGCCGAGATGACGTCGAACGTCGTCGCCGTGCCGAAATCGAGGACGATCGTCGGGCCGCCGTATTTCTCGAAGGCGGCGACCGAGGCCGTGATCCGGTCGGCGCCGACCTCCAAAGGGTTCTCGTAGAGGATGGGCATGCCCGTCTTGAGCCCCGGGCCGACGACGCTGGCCTCCGTGCCGAAATACTTGCGGCACGTCTCCTCGATGACGGGGGTCAGCGGCGGGACGACGCTCGAGACGATGGCCGCGGTGATCCGGCCGGCCTGAAGGCCGGCGGTCCGCAGCAGGTCGAGCATGAGGGCCCCGTATTCGTCGACCGTTTTCCCGCCGTCCGTCCTGATCTTCCAGCTCTTGGCGAGCTTCCGGCCGCGAAAGACCCCGATGGCGATCGTCGTGTTGCCGACATCGAAAGCCAGGAGCATCGTTATTCCCTCCTATGGGGCGGCCGCGAGTCCCAGGACGGAGTCGAGGGCGACCGTTCCGGCCCCGCCGTCGCGCTCGACGACGAGCCGGCCTTCCGCGTCGAGGCCGCGGCCCGTTCCCGTGAACTCTCCCGCGGCGGTCACGATCCGGAGGCGCGCTCCCGGGGGAGGAGCCAGCCTCGCTTCGAACGCCTTGACGACCGGCCCCTTCTCTCCCCGGACGAGCGCATTATACCAGCAGTCGAGGGCCCGGCAAAGGCTCTCGAACAGGGCCTCGACCGCGGGAGCCGGGCCGCCGGCAAGCCGGAGCGAGGTCGCGAGCGGGCGGAGGTCTTCGGGAAGATCGTCGGACCCGTGGCCGACGTTGATGCCGATCCCGGCGACCACGAAGTCGCCCTCCGCAACGCCTGTAACCGCTTCGCAGAGGATCCCGCCGAGCTTTTTCCCGCCGATGACGAGATCGTTCGGCCACTTGAGGCCGGCTTCGAGCCCGGAGGCTTCGCGGACGGCGTCCGCCGCGGCCAG
>JBGSUG010000339.1:0-5319 GCA_041736225.1 Candidatus Aminicenantales bacterium
GCCGCGGCCGTGTCGATCGCGGCGGGCTTCGCCGCGGCGGACGCGGGGCCGGTCGATGTACGCATCTGCGCCGGGCTCGACGAGGCCGTCCCGCCCGGCGGCGGTCCCGTGCTCCTCGTCTTCTTCTCGACGGAATGCGCCGTTTGCTACGACGACCTCTTCGAATCGCGGTACCTCGTCGACAAAGGCCGGTGGCCGGTCGCGGTCGTCGGCGTCGCCTCGGGGCTCCGCGAGGACCTCCGGGCCTTCCTCGAGAAACACGCCTGGACGCTTCCCGTCGTCCTGGACAGGCGCAAGGCCCTCTTCCGGCGTTTCGACGCCGGCGCGGTGCCGTTCAAGGTCCTGTTATCGGGAAAGACCGCGATCTACCGGGACGACCCCTACCGGTCGCCCGAGGAACGCCGCGAGGAGCTCGAGCGATGCTTGATCCGGCTCTTTACTCACTGACTTGGCGCGTCGTCCGGCGGAGGCTCGTCGGTTCCCCGATCGCACTGGCGTCGACGCTGGCTTTCCCGGCCCTGGTCGCCTGGATCGGCTTCGGCGATTCTTATGGGACGGCGGCGAAGTTCTTCTTCTTCCTCCTGCCCCACGTTTTTCTCGTCGCCGCCCAGGACGCGGTCCGGACCGACGTCGAGAGCGGCGCTCTCGAGAGCGTCCTGTTCCTTGGCGGCCGGTTCCGCGGCTACCTGCGGGCCAAGCTCTTCGTCCTGGCTGCAGCCGCCGGCATTTACGCCGCGGTCCTATTCGGGCTGTTCGCAGTCTGGGGTCTGGCGGAGGGCGGGTTCGAAGCCCGTTTCGTCGGCCGATTCGGGCTCGCGGTCCTTGCCGGACTCTACTATATCGCCGTTGCCGGGACGCTGAGCCACGGCCTCAGGGCCGGTTCGAACGTCCTGGCCGTCCTCTTGGCCCAATCGGCCGTCCTCATCGGGCTGATCGTCTCGGTCACTCCCCGGACCGGCCTCCTCGATCATGCCGCCACGGGACGGTTCCCCGGCCTCGGCCCCAAGCTCGTTTTCGCCGGTCTCACCGCGATCCTGCCCAACGTCATCGTCGCCGGACGGAATCCCGCGTTCGCCGCGGAGATCCTGGCGGGGATCGGCCTGGCCGTCTTTGTCCGCGAACGGCTTATTCGCGGGCTCGAGCTGAAGAAATAAGTAAAGAAAGGCGGGCCCTATGGTCGAAGTCCACAGGCTGGCCAAGCGGTTCGGAACCGTCGAGGCCCTGCGCGGGGTCCACTTCAAGACGAGGAAGGGGACGATCACGGCCATGCTCGGCGAGAACGGGGCGGGCAAGACGACGACGCTCCGGATCCTCCTCGGTTTCCTCCGCCCGGATTCGGGCTCGGTGGCGGTGGCCCCCGGCCGTATCGGCTACGTGCCCGATCGGCCCGCCTACTTCCCCGGGCTCGACGGCTGGGAGATCCTGCGCCTGGCCGGGCGGGGGCCGGGCGGACACGCCCCGGGAAACGGCCGGGACTTCGGGGCGGCCGTCCTCGCGACGGCCGGAAGCCTGCATTTCGATCCGGCCCTGCTCCGCCGCCGTCCCGCGGCCTATTCGGCCGGGAACGCCAAGAAGTTCGCCTACCTCCAGAGCCTCCTCGTCGGGCCCGATCTCTTCGTCGCGGACGAACCCTATGCGGCCCTCGATCCGCCCTCGGTCAAGTGCGTCCGGGACATGTTCTGCGGCCTGAGGGACGCCGGGAAGACCGTGCTGCTAAGCTCTCATCAGCTGGCCGAGATGGAGAGGATCGCCGACGGCTTCGTCGTCCTCCGCCGGGGAGCGACGATCGCTCACGCCGGGCTCAGGGAGTGGCGGCTCCTGCGTTCTGTCCGGACGGGCCCGGACCTCGAGTCCGTGTTCCTCCGCTTGACCTCCCTCTAGGCCGTCAGATGACGGTGCCGTCGGGGATGACGGCGTCCTTGGGGACGACGATGATGCCGTCGACGATGACGTGGTTGTCCGCGGTCTCCGCGGCCACGCCGCTGCTGTTGACGAGCCGGACGCCGTGGCCGATCCGGGCGTTCTTGTCGACGATGGCGTCGCGGATCTCGCAATCGCGGCCGATGCCGACGTCCGGGACGCCGTGGTCGCGGTTCCGTTCGATCTCGTCCAGGGATTCGTAGAAGTCCGCGCCCATGACGACGGCCCGCTCGATCCGGCAGTTCTCGCCGATGCGCGTCCGGATGCCGACGATCGCATCGCGGATGCACGAGCGGTTGACGATGCTGCCCTCGCAGAGGATAGTGTTTGCGACGTCGGCGCCGAGGATCTTCGAGCCGGGCAGGAACCGGGGGAAGGTGAAGATGGGCCGTTCCTCGTCGTAGAAGTCGAACCGCGGCAGGGGCCGGGTCAGGTCCATGTGGGCATCGAAGAAGCTGCGGATGGTCCCGATGTCCTCCCAGTAGCCGTCGAAGAAATGGCCGCAGACTTTCCGCTCGCCGATGGCGTGGGGAATGACCTCCTTGCCGAAGTCCTTGGTCTCGGTGTGGGCCAGGAGGTCCCGCAGGACGCCCTGGTTGAAGAGGTATACGCCCATGGAGGCGAGGTGGGTCCGGCCGTTGGCCGGGGTGTCGAACCGGTCGAAGACGTCTTCCTCGATCCGCATCCGTTCGACGTCCTCCGGCGTCCGGGGCTTCTCCTGGAATTCCGTGATCCGGCCCCGGGAGTTGACCTTCATGACGCCGAACTCGTGGGCCTGTTCGGCCCGGACCGGCGTCACGGCGATGCTGATCTCGGCGCCCGCGGTCAGATGGAAGTCGACGAACTTGCGGTAGTCCATCCGGTAGAGGTGGTCCCCGGAGAGGATGAGGACGAGCGCCGCGGGATCCTCGATGAATGCGAGGTTCTGGCGCACGGCGTCGGCCGTCCCCTGGTACCAGTTGCGGTTCTCCAGGGTCTGCTGGGCCGAGAGCAGGGTGATGTAGTCGCGGTGGAAGCTGTCGAAGCGGTAGGTCGTGAAGATGTGGCGGTGGAGGGATTCGCTGGCGAACTGGGTCAGGACGAAGATGCTCCGGACGTTCGAGTGGATGCAGTTGGAGATGGGGATGTCGATCAGGCGGAACCGGCCCGCGACCGGAACGGCCGGCTTGCTCCGGACCTTGGTCAGGGGGAAGAGCCGGCTGCCCTGGCCCCCGGCCATGATGACCCCGACGACGTTCGGCATGGAGGCATTTTAACACCAATCGGGAGAAAGGGGGAAAACCGTTTTTTTCAAGGGGGGATTTGGTTATGATGGGTCCGGCATGTACGACGTGGCGGTGATCGGGGCGGGACTCGGCGGGCTCATGGCCGCGGCCAAATTGGCCCGGGCCGGGAAGCGCGTCGTCGTTCTCGAGAAGAAGGCCCTGTCGGGGGGGACGAGCTACATCTTCCGCAGGGGCGGATACGCCTTTCCCATGGGCCCGCTGTCTTTCTCCTTCCCCGGCCGCGTCCGCGCGCTCCTGGCGGAGGCGGGCGTCGAAGAGCCCCTGGGCCTCCGCCGGAGCTCGTTCGAGGTCCGGATGCCCGGGCTCGACGTCGTCATCTCCCGACCGTTCGACGAGCTCGAAGCCGGGCTCGCCCGTCTCTTTCCCAACGAGACGGCCGGGCTGGCCCGATTCTTCTCGGCGCTGCGGACGGGGATCGCGATGGCCGGGGACATGGACCTCCGGCATCCCGACTGTGCCGCGTCCCGGGGTTCCGCGAAAGCCGTGCAGCTCGCGGCCGGCTTCAGTGAAGAACGCCTCCGTTCGGTCGGCGATTTGGCCCGCACTCCGGCCGCCGCCGTTCTCGATCCGCTGATCTCGAGCGTCGCTCTGAAAAACCTCCTCGGGTCCATGGGTTCGGAGCCGCCCCGGATGTCCATGCTCAATCTGGCCCTGATGTGGAACGTCATGTCCGGAGAGGGGATCTGGTCCCCGGAGCGGGGTGTCCACGTCCTGGCCGACCTCCTCCGCAAGCGGTTCCTCCATGCCGGAGGCGAACTCCGGCAGGTGACCGCGGTCCGCCGGATCGTCATCGAAGCCGGCCGCGCCGCGGGAGTCGTCACGGCCGCGGGCGACGTCGTCGACGCGGGACTGGTCGTTTCCAACGCCGATTACAAAACGACCTTCCTGGAGCTCGTCGATCCGGCCGACTCCGCCGGACTCGACCTCGACCGTCTCCGCGCCGCTCCCTACACGGAGTCCGAGCTCTGCGTCTATCTCGGCCTCCGCTCCGGGGAGGCGGACCTCTCGGCGATGCGGGCGGATCACCTCTTTTACCGGCACGAGACCGGGAGCGGCGAGAGCGGGCTCGAGGATTTCGACCGGCGGGAGATCGAGATCTGCCTCTGGTCCCGCAAAGTCCCCGGCCTCGTGCCCCGGGGCCGGGACGCCCTCGTCCTCCGGGCGGGCTTTCCCTACGAACACTTCGCGTCGTGGCGACTGGCGGAGAAGAAGCGGTCCGAAGGCTACGCCGGGTACAAGAAACGGCTGGCTTCGGATCTCATGCGGACGGCGGAACGCGTTCTCCCCGGCCTCTCCGGAGCCGTCGAGGTCATGGAGGCCGCGACGCCGCTGACCTACAGGGATTGGGGCGGACGGTTCGCGGGCTCGATCGCCGGCTGGAGTTGGGAGGCCGGCACATCGGCCGGGCTGCCCGGCCGCGTCCTCGTCCGGACACCCGTGCCCGGGCTCCTGGTCGCGGGGGCCTACGCGACGACCGAGCTTGTCCTCGGCGGCGTGCCCACGGCGCTCATCACCGGGAGCCTGGCCGCCGACCTCGCCATGTCTATTTAAGCTCGGTCACCGATCGGGGACACGTACCCCGGGTACATGTCCCCGAACGCACCCCCGAACGCACCCGGTCCCGCGCCGCCTACTTCGCCGCGTTCTGAACCGGCGCCAGGTCGTCGACGATCCACATGCCCCGGCCGTTCGTGGCGATGACCAGGGCGTTGTCCCGCGGGTGGATGGCCAGGTCCCAGACGTAGCTCGTCGGCAGGTTGCCGCCCAGGACGTTCCATGTCCTGCCGGCGTCCCGGCTGACGTAGACGCCCGTGTCCGTTCCCGCATAGAGCAGGTCCTTGACCTTGGGGTCCTCGCGGACGACGTTGACCGGCCCGCCGGGGATGTTGTTCGCGATCGAGATCCAGGTCTTGCCGTGGTCGGCCGACTTGAAGACATAGGGATTGAAGTCGTCGTCGTGCCGGCCGATGAGCGTGACGTAGACCGTGGCCGGGTCGTACTTCGAAGCGACGAGCTTCCAGACGTGCTTGTTGTAGGGGAGGCCGGCCGTGATCTCGGTCCAGCTCTCGCCGCTCGACTTCGTCACCCAGACGCGGCCGTCGTCCGTGCCGGC
>JBGSUG010000347.1:0-4881 GCA_041736225.1 Candidatus Aminicenantales bacterium
GGCGGTCGAGACGGCGTCGAAGCCGAGGTAGGCGAAGAACATGATGCCGGCGCCGCGGATGATCCCGCTCACGCCGAAGAAGCCGGGCTGCCCCGTGTTCGGCGGGATGAACGGATGCCACAGCTCCGGCTTGATGAAGAAAACGCCGGCCCCGATGAAGATGAGGATAATGCTGATCTTGAGGAAGACGATGACGGAATTGACCGTCGCCGATTCCCGGATGCCCCGGACGAGGACCCACGTGATCAGGCCGATGATGAGGGCGGCCGGCAGGTTGAGGTAGGACCCCGTCCTCGTCCAAGCGCCCGTCTGGGGGTCGAAGGCGTAGGGCGCCTGCGCCAGGGCGGCCGGGAAATCGATCCCGATGCCCTTGAGGAAGCTGACGACGTAGCCGGACCAGCCGATGGCCACCGTCGTCGCCCCGAGCGAATATTCCAGGATGAGGTCCCAGCCGATGATCCAGGCGAAGATCTCGCCCAGGGTCGAATAGGCGTACGTGTAGGCGCTGCCCGCGATGGGGATGAGCGAGGCGAACTCGGCGTAGCAAAGTCCGGCGAAGGCGCACGTCAGCCCGGCCAACAGGAAGGACAGGGTGACGGCCGGGCCGGCGTACTGGGCGGCGGCGTGGCCAGTGATGACGAAGATGCCGGCCCCGACGATGGCCCCGACGCCGAGGAAGATGAGGTGCCAGGGCCCCAGAACGCGCTTGAGGCCCGAAGATTCCGAGGAGGCTTCCTGCGTCAGCTGCTCGAGGCTCTTGATGGCGAACAGGGGACTCTTCATGGACGCGAGTTATAGCATAGGAAAAAGAGGGGGTCAAACCTAAACTTTTTCACTTTTCGGCCGAACGGCCATCGAGGAATATCGAAAAGTGAAAAAGTTTAGGTTTGACCCCTTTTTTCGAGCCAGCTGTACAGCACCGGCAGCACCAGGAGCGTCAGCAAGGTCGAGGAGATCAGCCCGCCGACGACGACGACCGCGAGCGGCCGCTGGATCTCCGAGCCTGGGCCCTGGGCGAAGAGCAGCGGCACGAGGCTGAGGACGGTGATCGTCGCCGTCATGAGCACGGGCCTCAGGCGGTTGAGACAGCCTTCGACGACGGCCTCGCCGAGCGGCCTCCCCTCCTCCCGGAGCTGCGAGATGTACGAGAGCAGGACGATGCCGTTGAGGACGGCGATGCCGAACAGGGCGATGAAGCCGACCGAGGCCGGGACGGACAGATAGAGCCCGGAGAAGTAGAGCGCCAGGACCCCGCCGATGAGGGCGAACGGCAGGTCGAGGATGACGAGCAGCGACAGCTTCAGCGAGCCGAAGGTCAGGAAAAGCAGGAAGAGGATCAGGCCGATCGTGGCCGGCAGGATGATCGCCAGTCTCCGCATGGCCCGCTGCTGGTTCTCGAACTGGCCGCCGTAATCGAGGAAATATCCCGGCGGGAGCGGCACGTCGCGGCCGATAGCCCGGCGGGCTTCGGCGACGAATCCGCCCAGGTCGCGGCCGCTGATGTTGCACTCGACCCCGATCCGGCGCTGGCCGGACTCGCGGCTGATCTGGCTGGGGCCCTCGACCATGGTGATCTCGGCGATCTGGCCGAGCGGGATGCGGGCCCCGCCCGGCGTCCGGACCAGGATGGCCCCGATCGCTTCGGGTGAATCGCGCCGCTCCTCGGGGTAGCGGAGCTGCAGGTCGAAGTAGCGGTCGCCCTCGTAGAGCTCGGTGACCGTCTTGCCGCCGACCGCCGTCTCGACGACGGCTTGGACGTCCTCGACGTTGAGCCCGAGGCGGGCGATCCGGGCCCGGTCGGGCTCGACCGTGATGTAGGGCTGCCCGGCGACGCTCTCGACGGTGACGTCCGTCGCGCCCCGAACCCGGCCGAGCACGGCGGCGATCGCCGCGCCCCGGTCTTTGAGGACGTCGAGGTCCTCCCCGAAGAGCTTGACGATGAGCTGGGCCCGCGTCCCGGCCACGAGCTCGTCGATACGGCAGGCGATGGGCTGGCTGAAGGAGAAGGCCATGCCCGGGAACTCCTCCATCGCCTCGCGCATGCGGTCGGTCAGCTCCTCCCGCGTCCGGGCCGACGTCCATTCGCCCCGCGGCTTGAGCACGCCGACGTAGCCCGTCTTCTCGACGCCCCGGGCCTCGAGCGCGATCCCGGTCTGACCGGTCTTGCCGACGATGGTCACGAGCTCGGGGAATTCCATCAGCCGGGCCTCGACCTTGCGGCTCATGGCCAGGGACTCGGCGAGAGAGATGCCCGGCAGGAACTGGATGTCCGTGTCGAGCGCGCCCTCGTCCATGACCGGCATGAACTCCGTGCCCAGGCGCGGCACGAGGAGAATCGTCCCGCCGAGAAGAACAACGGCGGCCGCGATGACGGCCGCCCTGTGGCGGAGGCTCCAGCGCAGGACCGGGAGATAGGCCTTCTTCGCCCCTTCGACAAGCAGGCTCGGCTTGTCCGGGTGCGGCTTGAGGACGAGGTGACAGAAGGCCGGGATGGCCGCAAGCGACAGCAGCAGCGAGGCGAGCAGGGCGATGACGTGGGTAAAAGCCAACGGCAGGAACATCTTCCCCTCGATCCCCTGCAGGGCGATGATCGGGATGAAGGTCAAGGCGATGATGAGCTCGCCGAAGATCGAGGGCTTGCGGACCTCGAGCACGGATTTGAGGACGACCGGGAGCTTGCGGGCCGCCGCCCCGGCTTCCGAAAGGTGGCGCTGGACGTTCTCGACCTGGATGATCGTGGCGTCGATGATCATGCCGATGGAGATGGCCAGGCCGCCGAGAGACATCAGGTTGGCCGACAGACCCACCGCCCGCATCATGACGAACGTGAACAGCATCGAGAGCGGCAGGGCCAGGAGGACGATGAACGCACCGCGGAAGCTGCGCAGAAAGAGGTAGAGGACGAGGACGACGAGCACAGAGCCGATGAGCAGGGCTTCGGTGACGGTGTGGATGGCCCGGTCGATGATGTCCGAGCGCTTATAGTAGGGTTCGATGCGGAGGCCGAGCGGCAGGACGCCTGAGCCGTTGATCTCCCCGACACGGCTCTCCACGGCCCGGACGACGTCGCGGCCGTTGGCGCCGCGGAGCATCATGACGACCCCGCCGACGACTTCGCCCTTCCCGTCCTTGACCGCGCCGCCCTGGCGGACGGCCTGGCCGGTCGAAACTTCGGCCACGTCCCGGACGAGGACGGGCGTCCCCGCCTCGGTCTTCAGCGCGACGGCGCCGATGTCCCCGACGGTCTGGAGGAGCCCGACGCCGCGGACGAGATACTGCTGTTCGCCGTGCTCCAGGATGTTGCCGCCGACGTTGAGGTTGTTCCGGCGGAGGGCTTCGCCGACGTCGGCCAGGGTCAGGTCGTAGGCGTGGAGCCGGTCCGGGTCGACGACGACGTGATACTGCTTGATGGCCCCGCCGAAGGAGTTGATCTCGCTGACGCCGGGGATCGACTTGAGCAGGGGTGCGAGGACCCAGTCCTGGGCGGTCCGGACCTCGGTCAGGTAGGTCATCTCGTCCGTCCCGGCCGGACGCTCCCCGGCCAGGGTGTACTGGTAGATCTCGCCCATCGCGGTCGAGACCGGACCCATAACGATCTCGGTGCCCTGGGGGACGCGTTCGCGGGCCTCGATCAGCCGCTCGAGGACGAGCTGGCGGGCGAAGTAGACGTCGACCCCGTCCTCGAAGACGACGGTGACGACGGAGAGCCCGGCCTTGGAGACCGAGCGGACCTGATCGAGCCGGGGCAGGCCGCGCATGGCCGTCTCGACCGGGTAGGTGACGAAGCGCTCGACTTCGGGCGGAGACATGCCCGGGACCGTGGACAGCACCTCGACCTGGATGTTGGTGACGTCGGGGAAGGCGTCGATGGGGATGCGCAGGACGGACCAGACGCCGAGCGCGATGAGGAGAGCCACGCCGACGAGGACGAGAGCGCGCCGGCGCAGGGCGCCTTCGATGATCCGGTCAAGCGTGCCCATGCCCGTCCTCCAGGCTGCCCTTGCGGATCTCGGACTTGAGGAGGAAGCTTCCCGACGTGACGACGGCCTCGCCTTCGGCGAGTCCATCCAGGATCTCGACCGCTCCGCCGGACCTGGCGCCGGTCCGGACCTCGCGCCGGGTGAAGGTCCTCTCCCCCGTCCGGACGAAGACGGTCGGCTTGCCGGCGTCGATCTGGACGGACGTTTCGGGAACGACGAGGGCCGGCCGCACTCCGGCCGACGCGATCGTCGCCTCGACGAACATGCCCGGTTTGAGCCGGCCGTTGCCGCTGCCGATCTCGACCCGCCCCTCGACCGTCCGCGTTCCGCTCTCGACGACGTCGCCGACGAGGACGAGCCGGCCGCGGAAGTCCTCTCCGGGATAGGCCTGGGTGCGGAGCACGACCTCCGCCCCCGTTTTGACGGCGGCGAGATCCCTCTCCTGGATGTGGAGGCAGGACCAGAGCGACGCGGGGTCGGCCAGCCGGAAGAGGCTCGTGCCGAGCTCCGCCGCGTCGCCGGCGACGACGTTGGCTTCGAGGACGGTGCCCGCGAGGGGCGCCCGGACCGCAAGGAGCGGACGCGGGAGGGATGACGCGCCGAGGGCCTCGTTCTCCGCATCGGTCACCCCGAGCAGACGGAGCCTGTCGCGGGCGCCGGCCAGGAAGGCCCGGGCCGTCCCTTCTTCGGCCGGATCGCCGGCGTGCCGCTTTAGCCGCGCGGTCGCTTGGACGTATTCGGCCTGGAGAGTCAGGTAGTCCGGGCTGAAGAGCTCGGCCAGGAGCTGACCTTCGCGAACCCGGTCGCCCCGTACGACGAGCACGCGCTCGAGCCGGCCCGGGGTTCGGGCCGTGAGGTGGACGACACGGCGGGCGTTCCACTCGATCTCCCCGGCCGCGGC
>JBGSUG010000352.1:0-5715 GCA_041736225.1 Candidatus Aminicenantales bacterium
GCCAGACGGTCGTCGACCTCGGATCGGGCGCGGGCAACGACGTCTTCATCGCCCGCTCGGTCGTGGGCGGGACGGGCCGGGTCATCGGCGTCGACATGACGCCCGAGATGATCTCCAAGGCCCGCGAGAACGCCGCCCGCCGCGGTTTCCGGAACGTCGAGTTCCGCCTCGGGGACATCGAGACCCTGCCCGTCGACGACGCCTCCTCCGATGTCGTCGTCAGCAACTGCGTCCTCAATCTCGTTCCCGACAAGCGCCGGGCCTTCGCCGAGATCTTCCGCGTCCTCAAGCCGGGCGGACGGTTCTGCGTCTCCGACATCGTCCTCGAAGGCGAGCTGCCGTCGAAGCTCCGGGAAACCGCCGAGCTCTACGTCGGCTGCGTCGCGGGAGCTCTCCAGGCCGGGGAGTATCTCGGCATCATCCGGGAGACGGGATTCGCCGGGGTCGAGGTCAAGTCCTCGAAGCGGATCGATCTGCCCGACGAAGTCCTGCTCGGTCACCTCGGCCCGGACGGCCTGGCCGCCTATCGCACGTCCGGCGCCGCCGTCCTGAGCATCACGGTGGACGGAACCCGGCCGAAGGGCTGACGACCGGGCCGGCCGCCCTGCCGAACGCAACGGACCTTCGCGCCCCGATGTATAATAGGGGTAAGGAGCGCAGTGACATGAAAAGAAGAATCCTGGCCTTTATAGCGACGGCCGGCATCCTGCTCGCCGCGGCGGCGCCCCTGCGGGCCCAGTACGGAGCGGACACGAGGCCCGTCGCGTTCTCCGTCAACCTCGGCTATATCAACCTGGCCGACTACCCCAAGTGGATCACGCTCGGCCCCGAGGTCGAGCTCCGGATCGGCCGTCACTTTTCCGTCAATCCCGAAGCCTCGATCTGGCTGAGGCAGTCCCGCGGCGGCACCGTCCAGATCGTTCCCGGTGCGACGGCGAATCTCCGGTTCGGGCGCTTTTTCTTCGGGGGCGGAGCGGTCCGGCGCGTCTCCGACTGGGCCGCGAGCGCGGGGGGCTGGCTCGTGCCCAAGTTCCAGGTCGGCTTCCGCACCGGCCCGACCCGGCTGACGCTGTCCGGCCTCTACTTGAACACGTCCAAGGATGTCATCCTCGGCATGACCATCGGCATCGGGATCGGCCGCGGCGGCGGGAGGGACTCCGAAGGCTAGAGCGCGGCCAGCCGCCTGCGGGCGTCGGCGAGCTCCGGGTGGGTCGGGTCGGCGTCCTTCCAGTAATCGAGGAACTTCCTGTACTCGACGGCCGCTCCGGCCCTGTCCCCTTTCTCCTCGAGGACCCGGCCCAACCGGTAACGATAGAGCGGAGAGATCATCCAGCGGACCTGGTTCGCCGGATCGATCGTCGTGAGCTTTCGGTATTCCGCCTCGGCCGCGTCGAGGTCTCCCTTCTTCCAGTAGGCCCTTGCCAGCACGTCCTTGACGTACGGTTGATTATAGACGGTGAGGTCGCGCAGGTTCATGCTCGGAAAATCCAGCGGGACGATCTCCCGTCCGAACGCGACCGCCCGGTCGACGTCGCCTTCGGCCAGGGCGGCTTCGGCCCGCAAGAGGCGATAGAGGAAGGTCATTTGGGCCGCCTCACCGGGATCGAGCCGTGAAAGGAGCGGTCCGATCTCGGAGAGCCGGGCTTTGGCTTCGTTGGCCTGCCCGCTCCCGACGGCGACCCAACCTTCGACAAAGGCCAGCTCTGCGGCATCGACGACTTCGGTTTCGGCCGAGGTCTTGGCCTCATAGTCGCCCCAGCTTCGGAAGGATCTGAGCGCCTCTTCGCTCCGGCCGAGGTCCCTGAGGATGAAGCCCGTGATCCAGTCCGCGGTCGCCACGAGATAAGCCACGCCGGCCGCATCGGCCTGCCTGCGGATCTCGGCATACCGGGCCAAGGAAGCGTCCCACCGGCCGAGGAAATACTCGGTGAAGGCCCTGATCCAGACGCCCTGGATCATGGCCTGGGGCGTCGGGGATCGTCGATCGGATTCGTCGAGCCAGCGATAGGCTCCCCCGTAATCTTCCCTGAGGCTGGCGAGGTATGAGAGGCTCGCACAGGAACCGAAAAAGTCCGGCCTCATCTCCAACGCTTCGCGGTACTTCGCCTCGGCCAGCTCCAGCCGGCCCATCCGCACGTACAGCTCTCCCATGGAGTCGAGGGGATTGGCGTCGCCGGGGCTGAGCGCCGCATAGCGCTCGAAAAGACGGAGGGCCTCGTCGTACTGTCCCAGCTTGGCGCGATTATAGGCCAGCTGGTTGATGGCGAAACCGAACTCCGGGTCCAAAGCGATGGCTTTATCGAGGGCGGCCACGGCTTCGGGCAAATCCCCGCGGTCCTCGCGATATCGCCCCAGTTCGAAGTGGGCGTATTTCTCTTCCGGGTACTTTCGGACGAGCTCTTGAAGAAGCCCGAAGCGCTTGTCCTCGTCGTGCTCGATCGTATGGGCATACGTGGCGGCGATCCAGAGACTCTCCTTCTCGCTGGCCTTGGCCGAGTAGCGGAAGGCGTTCTTCAGGGCCTCGTCCCGGCCGTTGAAATCAAGGAGCGCATAGGCCGCGTCGGACAGGACCTGATGAGCGATGGCGAATTCCGGGTCGAGGGCGATGGCCTTCTCCAGGAATTTCCGGGCATCGTCGAAATAGTATTTCTCGTAATCCGCCCGACCCCGGAGAAAATAGTTATAGGCCTCCATGGAGCTCGTCGTCAGGTCGATGATCGGCCGGACGGGCGCCTCGATCTTGAGCAGGGGCTTGCCGATGCCCCGGCCGACCTGCCGGCTGATCTCGTCGATCTGGGACTTGAGGATGCTGGCCACGCCCTCGCCCCGGGCCGCGGCGCTCCGGAGGGACTCGCGCGTCGCCGCGTCGAGGACCTTGACGTCGGTGACGAAGGTCTCGCCGGCCTTGACGTACGAGCCGACGACCAGGGCCTCGACACCCTCCTTGCGGCAGACCTCGAAGCCGGCCTCGTCGTCGAACGCCGCGACCGCAGGGTCGCGGCCGGCCTGCTTGAGCAGGTCCTTCAGCCGCTCCCACGACGTCACCCGGAGGTGCTTCGACTGCTCGAGACTGGTGATGAGCAGGTTGGGGATGGCCTCGCGGAGATAGTCGAGGCCGGCGTCGCCGGTCAGGTTCTTGAAGCCGAGAACGGCGACTGTGCGCTTCGAACCCGCACTTTCCGGGACGAACTGCCAGACGAGAAGCGCGGCCAGAGCAACGAGCGCGACGATGGCCGGGATCCAGACCTTCTTCGACGGCAGGCGGACCGTGATCTGTTTCGAAGTCTGGGGCTTGCGGAGCGGCAGGGCGCGGGTCGTCTCCGGCAAGGTCTTTTCGATCCGCGCGAGTTCCGTCCCCAGGCCGTCAGCGGATTGAAAGCGTTCGCCCTTCTCCTTCTTCAGGCACTTCAACACGAGCTTTCCCAGCTCCTCGGGGATCTGGGCGTTGATCCGGCGCGGGTCGGGCGGCGGCTCGCTTTTTTGCTTGACGGCGACGGCGAGGGCCGTCTCGCCCTCGAACGGGAGGCGCCCCGTCAGCATCTCGAAGAGAACCACTCCGAGCGAATAGATGTCCGAGCGCGCGTCGGTCTCCTTCCCGTCCACCTGCTCGGGCGACATGTATTCGGGCGTCCCGATCATCACCCCGGCGCCGGTGATCCCCTTGGCCCGGACCGAACGGGCGATGCCGAAGTCCATGATCCGGGCACCGCCCTCGCGGTCGATCATGATGTTCTGGGGCTTGAGGTCGCGGTGGACGACACCGAGACGGTGGGCCTCGGCCAGCCCCTCGGCGACCTGGCGGGCGACGGTCACAGCCTTGCCGACGGGCAGGGCGCCGATGCTGTGGATGAGGCTCTTGAGGTCCTCGCCCGGGACGTATTCCATGGTGATGAAGTAAGTTCCCGTGCCTTCCTCGCGCCCGAGGTCGTGCATGCGGCAGATGTTGCGGTGGGAGACGGTCCGGGCCAGGCGAAGCTCGTTGCGGAAGCGCTCGATCGTGTCGGCGTCGGAGGCGATCTCGGGCTTGAGGAGCTTGAGGGCCAGCTTCTCCCGGACCTCGGTGTCGAACACTTTGTAGACGCGGCCCATGCCGCCCTTGCCCAGCTCCTCGATGACTTGGTATCGGCGGGCGAAGGTCGTTCCGGTCGCAAGCTCGCGGACGGGGGTGACGAGCGTCTCGGTCGATGCCGGGGGGCCGCCTTCCGGGGCAAGCGGGGCGGCGCAGCCGCCGCAGAACCGCGTGCCGGAAGGATTGTCGAAAGCGCACCGGGAGCACTTCATCGAGGGACCCCCAGGATCTGTTGACTTTCCTGGCCGGGAGGATAACACCGCACCGGGGCGGAGTCAACGGCGTCCGGCATTAAAGAAGCGGGACAGCCCCCCGGGGACAGGCCCTTATTGGAGGGTGGCCAGGGCCTTGAGGGCCAGCGAATAGAGCCAGCGGTGGGCCTTGTTGCCGTTGGTCAGGATGGCCACCCCTGTTTTCCGGTCGAGATTGCCCGCCAGGAAGGCCGTGTAGCCGTTGACGCTGCCGCTGTGGGCGATGACCGTCTCGCCCTCGAGCTTCGAGACCCACCAGGCCAGTCCGTAGCCCGAGGTCTCGTTGAGCCAGCCGCCGTTGATGGGCCCGGCGAAGCGGTCGAACTGCCGCCGGGTCATCTCGCGGAAGGTCGTCTCACCGAGAATGCGCTTGCCCTTGTAGACGCCGCGGGCGAGGTTGGCCATGAGCCAGCGGGCCTGGTCGACGGCCGTGCCGTAGACGACGCCGGCCGGCCAGGCGTCGGCCTTGACCCAGTCGACGGGCCGGAACATCCCGGCTCGCCGGCGCACGGGCATGTAGGGGATGGCCAACCGTTCGGCCATATCGGCCCGCGGTTCGAAGGCCGTGTCGCGCATCTCGACCGGGCCGAAGACGTTCTTGCGCATGTACTCCTTGAACGGCAGCCCGGATAACTTCTCGACCAGGTGGGCGACGAGGGTGAAGGCGATGTTGGAATAGAGGACGCGCGTCCCGGGCCGTCGCCACAGTCTGAGCTTGCCGCCGAGATAGTCGACGAGCGCCGGCGGCGAGGCGTCCTCCCAGACGGCGTGGCGCCCGAAGTCGGTCGGCAGGCCGGACGTATGCGTGAGGAGGTGACGGAACGTCACGGGATAGCGCTTGTTCTCGCCCTCGATCCTGAGGTCGCCGAGGAAATCGTTGACCCGGTCGTCGAGCTTGAACTTGCCCTGTTCCATCAGTTGGAGCAGGGCCGTCGCCGACATCGTCTTGAAGGTCGAGGCGATGAGATAGACGGTGTCGCAGGCGGCCGGCGTCTTGACCCGGACGTTGGCGAGGCCGGCCGAGCGGGCCCAGACGATGCGGTCGCCGGAGACGAGGACGACGGCCATGGAGGGGATACGCCCGACCTTGAGAGAGCGCTCGATCTCGGGATCGAGGAGGGCCGCGATGCGCGGGTCGTCGACGGGCGAGAACGGGCGGGCCGCGTAGGGATCGGAGACCATGGCCGGGCCGAGCATCGGATCGTCGTCGCCGCCGCCTTCGAACTCTTCGGGACCGGGCTCGAGGTCGGCGAAGAGCCCTCCCGTTCCGGCGCCGTTGTCGGGGCCGATCGTGGAAGAGGCCGCGGCGACGCCGTTCTTCCCGTCGGGCGTGCCCGCGACATCCGGCCGTCGGCCGATGATCCGGGTGGCCACGAACAGGCCGACGGCGGCCAG
>JBGSUG010000353.1:0-32199 GCA_041736225.1 Candidatus Aminicenantales bacterium
GAGGTTCCGGCCTGTCCGGGCGCGGCCTGTCGGGACGCCGGCCCGGGACGGCGACGGCCCGGACCGCGGTCATCCTCGCGACCCTCTCCGCGCTCGTTTCTCCCGGGCTGGCGTCCCGACAGGCCGCGCCCGGACAGGCCGGAACCTCCGCAATAGCCGGGCCGGTCGTCCGGCTCGCCTACAGGTCGCTCCAGCCGGGAGAGCCGCTCCTGGTCTTCCTCGAGAACGACGGGACTGTCCGGTCGGCCTCGGCCTCGCTCCTGGGCAAGACCGCGGAATTGAGGGCGACCCCATCGTTGCGGACCATTCCGGGCTCCGGGAGCGGGGATCTTTTCGCTTTCCTGGGGATCGACGTCCAAGACAAGCCCGGCCCCTGTGTCATGACCGTCAAGCTGCGCCGGACCGGGGGAGCCGTGGAGAACGTCCGCAAGGACCTGGTGATCATCGAAAGGAAATTTCCTTCGACCAAGCTCCAGTTCAAGCCGGAATACGTGACGCCTCCCGCCTCCCTTCAAGCACGCATCAAGAGGGAATCCGAGCTCCTTGCCCTGGCTACGAGCGTCGTCACACCGGAGTGGCTCGGCGACGGGCCGTTCGCCCTGCCCCACGACGCCCCATCCTGGTCGAACTTCGGCCAGCGGAGGCTGAACAACAACGTCCTCCAGTCGCTCCACACGGGCCTCGACATCCGCGTCCCCTTCGGGGAGCCCATCCGCGCGTCCAACGCCGGAACGGTCGTCATGGCCAGCGACCTCTACTACGGCGGCAAGACCGTCATCGTCGACCACGGGCTCGGCGTTTTCAGCTCCTACGGCCACATGTCCGGGCTCCTCGTCAAGCGGGGGGAGGCCGTCCGAAAGGGCCAGACGGTGGGCCTCTGCGGCACGACCGGCCGGTCGACCGGCCCGCACCTCCACTGGTCGTTCAAGGTCCTCGAGACCCGCGTCGATCCCGAGGCCATGCTCCGCCTGCCGCTCTAGGGAACATATTTCCTTGCGTTCCGTATACCATTGAGAATACAATCCCGCCTCCCATGAGCATCGAAGTCAAGGATCTCAGCTTCCGCTACGGGAAGGTCGTCGCCCTCGACGGGGTGAGCGCCCGGCTCGGCGAGGGGGCGGTCGGCCTGCTCGGGCCGAACGGCGCCGGCAAGAGCACCCTCATCCGCATCCTCCTCGGCTTCCTCGTCCCGGAGCGCGGCGAGGGTAAGGTCCTCGGCTATGATATCCGCCACGAGCAGGCCATGATCCGTCGTTCGGTCGGCTACATGCCTGAAAGCGACTGCTTCATCGCCGGCATGGACGCCGTGACCTTCACCGCCTATTTCGGCGAGCTCTCGGGCATGCCCCGCCAGGAGGCCATGAAGCGGGCCCACGAGGTCCTCTTCTATGTCGGCCTCGGCGAGTCCCGCTACCGGTTCCTCGACACCTATTCGGCCGGCATGAAGCAGCGGCTCAAGCTGGCCCAGGCCCTGGTCCACGACCCCAAGATCCTGTTCCTCGACGAGCCGACCTCGAACCTCGACCCGACCGGACGCATGGAGGTCCTCGGGCTCATTCGCGACATCTCCTCGAACAAGTCCATCCAGGTCCTGCTGTCGTCGCACATCCTCGACGACATCGAGGCCCTCTGCGAATCGGTCATCATCCTCAAGCACGGGCGGGTCGCCGCCGAGGGCCGGATGGCCGACCTGCGGGCCCTCGACTACGCTCTCTACGAGCTTCGGGTCAAGGGCGAGGCCGGGGCCTTCCGCAAGGACCTCGAAGGCCTGGGCGCGAGGGTCGACGAGACCGAGGACGGCCTGATCAAAGTCTACATGCCCGAAGCGGGCGACAGCATGGAGATCTTCCGGGCCGCGGCCAGGACCGGCGTTCAGGTCCGGGCCTTCGTCAAGAGCCGGACCTCGCTCGAGGACCTTTTCGCCGGCGTCGTGGGGGTGGACTGATGGCCACGGTCCGGGAAAAGGGCTACAGCCACTGGGACGGACGGCTCGGGGAGCGCCGCTTCCCTTGGTGGCCGATCACCCGGACGGGTATCCTGCTGGCCTTCCGCAAAAAGCGCTTCAAGTTCCTTTTCGCCTGCGCGTTCTTCCCGGCGATCGTCGCCCTCGTCGGGCTCTACGTTTCCGAGCGGCTCGAGGACTTCAAGGCCTTCGTCCAGGGCAGCGACCGGCTGCTCAACATCGGCCCGCGGTACTTCGCCGAGTATTTCTTGAACGACTGGCTGCTGTTCATGATCCTCCTCGTCCTGGCCTATGGCGCCGGCGGGCTCATCGCCGACGACCTCAAGCACAACTCGCTCCAGCTCTACTTCTCCCGGCCCCTCGGCAAGAAGGATTATCTCGTCGGGAAGATGTCGGTCGTCGCCTTCTTCGTCCTCATCTTCACGGCCGTGCCGGGGCTCATCCTGATCATCTTCAAGCTCATCTTCGCCGGCAGCTTCAAGTTCTTTTTCCAGTACCCCTGGCTGTCCCTGTCCGTCCTCGGCTATGCGGCGCTGCTGACGGCGTTCTTCGGCTTTTATATCCTCCTCATGTCGGCCCTGAGCAAGAACTCCCGGTACGTCTTCGTTCTGACGTTCGGGACCTACATCTTCTCCACCGTCCTCTCCGGCATCCTCAACGGCATCTTCAGGACCCCTTATATGGCCCTGTTCTCGATCCCGGCCAACATCCAACAGGCCAAGGCCTTCATCTTTGGCCTCAAGCTGCCCCACGCCTTCCCGGCTGTGTGGTCGTTCGCCGTCCTGGCCGGGATCTGCGCCTTGTCCGCGTTCGTCCTCGGCCGGAAGACCCGCAGCGTCGAGGTGATCAAGTGAGCGCCGTCATCGCCGCGACGAACCTGTCCAAGTGGTACGGCAACGTCCTCGGCCTGAACGATGTCACCCTCGAGCTCGAAGAGGGCATCACCGGGCTCCTTGGTCCGAACGGCGCGGGCAAGTCGACCTTCATGAAGCTCATCACCGGCCAGCTGAAGCCCAATATCGGCAGCGTGACCGTCCGCGGCCGGAAGGTCTGGAACGACCCGGAGATCTTCCGCGGGATCGGGTTCTGCACCGAACAGGACGTCTTCTACGAGGACGTCACCGGCTGGGAGTTCCTCAAGGGCCTGCTCCGGTTCTACGGCTACGCGCCCGCGGAGATCGCCGAGCGGGCGGCCAAGGCCCTCGACATCGTCGATCTCACGGAGCAGAAGGACCGGCTCATCCGCGGCTACAGCCGGGGCATGCGCCAGAGGATCAAGTTCGCCCAGGCCGTGGCCCACGACCCGGAGATCCTCATCCTCGACGAGCCTCTGAGCGGCCTCGACCCGCTGGGCAAGCGCAAGCTCATCCGGCTGATCAAGGACTTCAAGAGCCAGGGCCGCACGGTCCTCGTTTCGAGCCACGTCCTGCCCGAGATCGAGGCCCTGACCTCGCGGATCGTCCTCATCCATCAGGGCAAGATCCTGGCCCAGGGAGATATCCCCTATATCCGCGAGCTGATCGAGAAGCACCCGCACCAGATCTCGGTACGGTCGAGCGACCCGCGGGCCCTGGCCGCTCGATTCATCGGCGACACCTCCATCCAGAAGATGACCTTCGATCCCGACGGCCGGACAGTCGTCGTCGAGACTCACAAGCGGGACGGGTTCTTCGGCCGGCTGACGGGGGTCGTCCTCGAGGCCGGCATCGAGGTGGACGAGATATCGTCGCCGGACGACAACCTCCAATCGGTTTTCGAGTACCTGGTGGAGAAATGACATGACCGCCTCGAAAGCCGCCCGCCAGGTCTTCGGATTTTTCGCCTTTCTTGGCCGGAGGACCGGTAAGACGCGCGTCTTTGCCGTTCTCGGGCTCATCCCGGTCGCCCTGGCCGTCCTCGTGCGCGTCTTCCTTCACGGCCGGGCCGGGCTCATGGCCGATGTCTCGACCGAGATCCTGATGGTCTTCTTCCTGCAGTTCTACATCGTCATCCTGGCCCTCTTCTACGGCACGTCGGTCGCGGCCGAGGAGGTCGAGAACCGGACCTTGTCCTATCTCATCACCCGGCCGATCCCCAAGACGTCGATCGTCCTGGGCAAGTTCGCCGCCTACGCCGTGCTCATGTTCGCGATGGTGGGCTTCAGCCTGGGCCTGTCCTATTTCATCATCAACGCCGCGAGGCTCGGCGACCCGGAGGTCTACGGGACGTTCCTCCGCTACCTGGGCGTCCTCGGCCTCGGGATACTCGCCTACACGGCCTTCTTCACCTTTCTCGGCACGGTCCTCAAGCGGGCCATCATCGTCGGTCTCGTCTTCGGGTTCGGCTGGGAGAACGTCATTCAGTATTTCCCCGGCTCGACGCAGCGGTTCTCCGTCGTCCACTACCTGAAATCGCTCCTGCCGTACACGCCGGGGAGCACTCCGACGGGGAGGGGTGTCGCGTTGCTGCTCTTCCGGCTGCAGCCCACGGCGCCCGTCGTGGCCGTGCTCGTGCTGGCCGCGATCACGGCCGTGCTGCTGGCGCTGGCCTGCGTCGTCTTCCGGACTAAGGAATACCTCTCCGAGGATTAGACCCGCCCGGGCCGCTTACTTGATCGGTTCCGCCGGCTCGTCCTTCTTGATCTTTATGAGATCGCCGGCCTTCGATTGGGCGAGCTTGCCCAGCTTGTCCATGAGATCCTGGGAGAGACTGATATAGAGCTGAGTGTAATCCGCGCCCGCACGGATATCGATCGCATTGAGCGCCTCGCCTGCGGCCGGTTCCTGGGACGCGACCATGCCGCCCAGGGCCTTGAATCCGTTGAGGGTCGAGGCCAGCTTGTCGTTCTGTTCCTTGGTCCCGCCGATCGTCTTGATGTCGACGAGGAATTTGGCCAGCCTGTAGTCGAAGGCCATGGTCAGGCCGGTGACGCCCTCGAGGACTTTGAGCTGGGGTGTCGAGGCGATGCTTTTTTTCAGGAGCTCCTGAGGGACGGCGAAAGCGCCCCAGGCGAAGCCCGACTTGTCGACCTTGCTCAGGACGGCGGCCATCTCGGCGTTCTTGGCCAGGGAATCGGCTTTCTTCTGATGGACGTCGATGATGCCCCTGACGCCGCCCGCGCTGCCGACGACGATGTGGCTGGCGTCGAGGAAGGCCGCCTCTGTCGTCTGCTTGGCTTCACCGCCGTCCAGGTTGGAATAGACGACGACGCCGTTGTAGGTTTCTTCCTTGAAAGAGGGGGCTTTCTCCTTGAGCAGGCCGAGGAGCTTGGCCTTGTCGTATTTCAGGTTGACGATGAAGCCGCCCTCGCTCGTGGGCGCGGGGCCGGAGGCCGTCCCGATGATGCCGAACCCGAAGTAAGAGATGTCCTTCATCGGGTCGATGCCGGTCATCTTGACGAATTCGTCGTATTTCTCCCGGGATTCGGGATCCTGAAGGGCCTTCACGGCCATATCGGTCCCCATGGCCCGGGTGACGTCGACGGCTATGATGCCCATGGTCGACCTGGGCAGGAGTTTGATCAGGGCCTCGCCGGCCGCGGCTCCCGACTTGATGCCGGTCGCGGGTGTGCAGGCCGTGACGACGAAGGTCAAAAGAACGGATAAACTCAGGACGGATGCTTTTTTCATGATTCGGACCTCCTGTGGAATACTCAATGAGATACGTAAACAATCGGAAAGACGTTCCTCACGGACTATACCATCTTTGGCCGCCGTTGGGCAATCGCTGCGGCCCGCCCGTCTTGCGACCGGTCCCGATTTGTTATAATTTTGAGGGGCGCCGGACCGGACCCGGCGCAGAGACACGAAAGGAGACGCCCATGACGCCAAGAACGACCTCCCACCGAATTCATCCTGGTCCGGTGAAGGGCGAATGCTCGGGAAGGCCATGAACGAAAATACCGGTCCGATCACCCCGACCGCATTTCAAACGATCCTGATCGGGCGCCGGAGCATCCGCCGCTACCTCGAGACGCCGGTCGAGCCGGAGAAGCTCCGGGCCTGTCTCGAAGCGGCCCGTCTCGCCCCGTCCGCCCACAACGTCCAGCCGTGGCGGTTCATCGTCGTCGACGAGCCCGGGCTCAAGGACCGGCTCGCGGCCGCCGCGTTCTCCGGCATCTATTCCGGCTCGAAATTCGCCGCGCGGGCCCCGGTCATTCTGGTCCTCCTGGCCAAGCCCGGAGGAGCCGCGGTCCGGGCCGGCTCGAAGCTCCTGGGCATCCCGTTCCATTTCCTGGACATGGGCATCGCCGGAGAGCACGTCGTCCTCCAGGCCGAGGAGCTGGGTCTGGCGACGTGCTGGATGGGCTGGTTCGACCATCGCCGGGTCCGCAAGGTATTGGCCATTCCGCGGGGCTTCAAGATCGTAGTCATGATGCCTCTCGGTTACGCCGAAAAACGCCCGATGCGCGAGCCGCCCCGCAGGAATCTGGAGGAGATCGTCACGTTCAACGAGGCGCCGCGGGAGTGAAGGACAGGAACATGCCCGTCTTCGTCATCATCGCCCTGGCGGTCTATGGACTGATCAACTTTTATATCGTCCGCCGGGGCGCCCAGGCCCTGGCTTCAGAGCCCGGTGCCCGCAGAGTGTTCCTCGTTCTCTTCATCGGCTTGGCCCTGGCCTTTCCGCTGGGACGCATTCTTATGGCCTTCGCCCGGGGCTGGGCGACGTCGGCCCTGGTCGAGGCCGGGACGTTCCACCTGGCCGTGATGCTGTACGCCTTGATGGCCGTGCTGGCCGTGGATCTGGTCCGCCTCGTCGATGCGTTCGTCCCGTTCCTCCCGAAGAGCCTGTTCGCTGCGGGGGCCCGAACGGGACCGGTCCTCTTCGCCGTCGCGGCCGGCGCCATCGTCCTGACGGTCGCCCTGGGCGCCTGGAACGCGACCCGCCCGCGGACGGTCGATCTCGATCTCCGCATTCCGGCGCGGGCCGGCACGCTCGAGAGGCTGACCGTCGTCGCGGCCTCCGATCTCCACCTGGGAGCGCTCGTTGGGCCGTCGCGGCTGAAGAAGGTGGTCGCGCGGATGAACGCCCTAAAGCCCGACGTCGTCCTTTTCGCCGGGGACATCGTCGACGAGACCGTGACGGCGGAGATCGAAGCGAAGCTCGGCGGCATCATGCGCGAGCTCCGGGCGCCCCTGGGCCTCTTCGCCTGCGCGGGGAACCACGAATTCTACAGCGGTCTCGAGCGAAATCTGGCCTGCCTCCGGGCCTGCGGCGTCACGGTCCTCCAGGATGAAGCCGTCGGTGTGGCCGGAGCTTTCATCCTCGTCGGGCGGAGGGACCCGAGCTCTCTCGGGATGGGGGAGACTCGCCTGTCCATCGGCGGCATCCTCGCCGGAAGCGGTCTCGCGGCGGACCTGCCCGTCTTCGTCCTCGACCATCAGCCGCTCCATCTCGGGGAGGCCGAACAGGCCGGCGCGGCCCTCCAGATCTCGGGTCACACGCACGACGGGCAGATCTTCCCGATCGATCTCATCAACGGCCTGATCTACGAGCTCAACTGGGGTTATCTCCGGAAGGGGAACACGCACTACTACGTGACGAGCGGGGCGGGCACCTGGGGCCCGCCCGTGCGCGTCGGGAGCCGGGCCGAGATCGTCCGGATCAGGATCGTCTTCGACAGGACGGCATCGGGAGGGGAATAGAGGACCGGGGAGAAAGGAACGGACCCTTTCTCCCCGGAACTTTGGCTTGCGGGGGGAGCGTTACTTCTTGACGGGGGGCGTCGCGGCCTTGGACTGGTCGTAGCGGCGGACGATCTCGTCGGTGATGTCGATCGTCGGGCTGGCCGTGACGACGCCGCTCGACATGGCGTCGAGGATGAGATCGAGACCGCGCTCCTTGGCCAGGTTCTCGATGATCGTGACCATTTCGCCGCGGATCTTGGCGATGAGGTTGTTGGCGAAGGCTTGGCCGTCGCGCGTGGCGTCCTCTTCGTAGCGCTTCCGCTCGGTCGACTTCTTCTCGATGTCGGACTGGATGCCGGCGAGGGCCTCCGTGGTCATCGTCAGCCGGCCGGTCGACAGCTTGTTCTCGAGGAGCCGGATGGCGTCGTCGAGCTTCTGGATGTCGTTCTTGATCTTGGTGTCGCGGTCCTGCATCTGGGCCAGGGCCTTTTTGCCTTCGGCCGAGGTTTCGAACGCCTTCTGGGAGTTGATGATGGCGACCTTGCTCAGCTGCTGGGCGTACGAAGCGCCGGCCAGGACGAGAATGGCGATGATGGCGAGGGGGGCGATGGTTCGGATCTTGTTCATGATGACCTCCTATGGTCCACAGCTTTATAACCCGTTCCCCGGGGGAAACGATTCAACATTCTACCACGACGGGGCGATTTTTTTAAGAGTATTGTCGATCCGCCCCAAGGCCGTCCGAAGATAACCCTGTTCGGGCCCGTAGCCGAAACGGAGGTAGCCGTCCATCTCGAAGTGGTCGCCCGGGACGACGAGGACGCTCTCGTCGCGGATCAGCCGCTCGACGAGCTCGGTCGAGTTCCGCTCGAGCCCGTAACGGGCGAAGCAGATGGCCCCGGCCTTCGGGGGCCGGAAGGCGAACAGCCCGCCGTGCGCCCGGAGCCACTCCTCGAGAAGGGGGAAATTGGCGTTGAGGATGCTCCGGGTCCGCCGGAGGATCCGCTCCCGGGCCTCGGGGCCGAGGACGAGCGTCGCCAGCCGGTCGCTCAGCGCCGAGGGAGAGATCGTCGTGTAATCGTGGTAGGGCCAGGTCCGCTTGACCAGGTCTTCGGGACCGACGATCCAGCCCACGCGCAACCCGGGCAGGCCGTAGGCCTTGGACAGTCCGTTGACCACGATGATCCTTTCGCCCATCCCCCAGAAGCTCGGCGTCCGGACGCCCGAGAGCTCGGCGCCCTGGTAGACCTCGTCGGCGATGATCCAGGCGCCGACGCCGGCGGCCAGGTCGACGATCGCCTTCATGACCTCCGGGGCGAGCACGCCCCCGGTCGGGTTGTTCGGATTGGTCAGGACGATGAGCTTCGTCTTCGGCGTCACCAGCCTCTTGAGCTCGTCGAGGTCGGGCTGCCAGTCGAGGTCCTCGCGCAGGCTGAATGTCCCCACCTTGGCGCCGAAGGCCCGCATCAGCCCGCCCATCTGCATGTAATTGGGCAGCTCGAAGAGGACCTCGTCGCCGGGCTCGATGAGGCTCCACATCAGCAGGAAGTTGGCCTCCGACGATCCGGCCGTGGCCAGGACCTGCTCCAGGCCGACCCCCGGATAGAGGGCGGCGATCCGTTCGCGGAGAGGGACCGTGCCGTTGGTCTGGGTGTATCCGAGCTCGACCCGGGCGAGCTCGTCGAGCTCTTCGGGCGTCAGGAGCTCCTTCAGGGTCAGGGGGTGGACGCCGCTTTCGGACAGGTTGTAGGCGACGACGTTCTCCCACATGGACTGCATGCGCTCCATCTTGAAAATGTCGATCTTCATGGGGCTCCTTTCAGCGCGGGGATTCTCAGATCTCGACCTTGAAGACGCCTTTCAGCGCGAAACCGAAGACGATCGACAGGACGAGGTAGGCGACGAGCCAGTGGACGTCGAGGCCGAAGGCCCGGAGGCCTGCGGCCGGATAGAGGAGCTCGACCGAACGGACCGCGGTCCCGGCCGGGAGCGGGGCTTCGCCCGGGTAGAGGACCCGGCTGACGAGCGAGCCCCGCGAGGCGATCGACGAGATCCTGGTCAGGCGACGGCCGCCGACGGTGACGGTCTTCCCGATCGTCCGCCCGCCGGTCCGGAGGAGCAGACGCCCTTCGCCGGGCGAAACGGCCTTGAGGCGCCAGACGACCTCGTGCTCGTCGGCGATGCGCACGGGAGGAGAGGTGACCTCGACGCCGGCGGGGGGTTCCAGGGCGAGGTCGAGCGTGAGGGGATCGGCGCCCGAGGCGAGCCCGACCTTGAGCAGGGTCTCCTCGCCCGGTTGGAGGGGCGCCCGGTCGTACCAGAGGCTGAGCTGGGCCAGGATGAGGACGAGCGGCACGATCATGACGGCCAGGGGCTTGAGGTTAGCGCCGAGATAGGTCAGGTTGGCCTTGAGGACGCCCGCCTGGGCCCCGAGCGTGGCCCGCATGTTGTCCTTGTAGAGACGCATCTCCAGGAGGTGGGCCTTGATCCGGTCCTTGGCCCGGCGGATGGTCGCCTGATCGGATGTGAGCTTGTAGACCCCGAGCATCAGCAGGGCCGTCAGCAGCGAGACGACCGCGAGGCCGATCCAGGGCGAGAGGCCCCGGAAAGGCAACAGGACCGCTCCGACGATCCCGCCGAAGACGAGGTTGACGACGTGCATGGCGCTCAGCCGATGTATCCCAGCCCCTTGAGCTTCTTCTTGATCTCCTCCTCGGAGTCCGACTCCTCGATCTTGGCGACTTCCTTTTCGAGGCAATGGGTGACGAACTCTTCGACCGAAGAGTAGCCCGACATCTCGGCGTACTTCTTGATCTTGCCGTAAAGGGCCTTGTCGATCGCGATTTTCACAGCGGCCATGGCCGTACTCCTTTCGATATCCCTATTCCAGGACGTTCACGCCGATCATGTCCGCGGGCTTGGCGACGCCGAAGACGTGGAGGATCGACGCGGTCAGGTCGTGGATGACCGGGGCCTCGGCCGTGAATTTCCGGTTGGCGAAGGCGATGCCCGGCAGGACCTCCGGCGCGGACATGTGGTCGCCGCTCCACTTCTGGGTGTTGTCCTCGAAGATCTCCCGGGGGAACCCTCCGAGCGGCGACTGCCAGGAGATGCGGTAGCCCCGGTTGAATCCGAGGACGATGTCCGGGGCCGACTCCAGGTTCCGGCCGCGGTAGGCTTCGCGGGCCACGAAGGCCCGGAGGACGGCCCGCTCGCCCGTCACCGGGTCGGTCAGGGACTCGAGCTTGCGGGCGATCTCGCGGACGAGGTTGTCCTTGTCCGCCCCGGACGCGACGGCACCCTGGCCCTCCCGTCCCCGCTCGTTGATGTAGAGGCCGTTGAGCCCCATGCCGTAGGCCCGGGTCTTGGACCAGTCGGTGTTGTCGAAGTAGGCCGACTCCTCCTGTTTCCACGGCCTCTTCAGCCGGTGGAAGCCCTCGCGGACGAGCCAGGTGTTGAGGTTGAAGCCCCGGCGGAAGGTGTTGAATCCGTGGTCGGACAGGACCAGCACGACGGTGTCCCGGTCGGCCTTTTTCAGGGCCAGGTCGAGGGCCCGGTCCATCTCGGCGTAAGTCCGGGCGATGACGTCGCCGTAGTGCCCGGCGAGCTTCTCGTCGTAGGCGGGGTGGCCCGGATCGGTGAGGCGCCAGAACATGTGCTGGCGCTGGTCGGCGTTAGAGAAATAGTAGAAGAGCAGGCCCTCGTCGAACCGCCCGAGCTCGTGCTCGAGCATGCTCATGCTTTCTTCGTAGACCATATTGTCGAGGGTCAAGAACTCCTCTTCGTCGAGGACGCCGTTGTCGAGGGCGCTCGTGTCGGCCGGGAGGCCCTTGGTGAAGTAGGGCCCGAAGCGGCGCTCGAGCTCCCGCGCGTAGGACTCCGGCGTCGAGATGGGCAGGGCCGGGCGGGCCGGGTCCATGTGGATCGGCGACACGTAGAGCTTGAACTTGGGCCGGACCTCCTTGAGGTAGAAAAGGCAGATGCCCGAAACGCTCTGGGTCGGGATGAGGCCGAAGCGGACGTGCTTCCAGCCGCTCCACTCGCCCTGGCGAAGCACGAACTCGTTACCCTGGATCGCGATCTTGGCCGCCGCGTTCTCCGGGTCGATGAAGACCCGGAAGGGGATGGTCGCCTCGGGGGCGTCGGCCCGGAACGTGTTGACCGGCCCCGAGAGCTCCGCCTCGACGCGGTTGCCGACGACGAACACGTCGTGTATCCGGCCGCCGCCGCCGGCCTCCTGGATGACGGTCGCCGCGGCGTTCGTGTAGTAGCTGAAGATGCCGTAAGAGCCCTTGAGGTCGGGCGTGTTCATCCCGGCGAGCGTCCGCTGCTTCGAAGCGGCGGGAGGGTAGTTCGAAGGCATCTTGAATACCGTCGCCGGGATGCCCGCGTCCTCCAGGATCTGCCAGAAGGCCCGGCCCTTGCGCAGGTTCCGGACCTGGCCGCCCGAGAGGGGGATGACCGTCTTGCCGATGCGCACGGTCTTCGTCGCGCCCGTGGTCTCGGTCGCCGAGAACACGGGGACGTAGGTCTTGGGATCGCGGTTGAAGAAATCGAAAATGCCGTGGCCGCCGGGGTCCATGCCGGTGATGAAGTTGGACCAGGCGACCGGGGTCTGGGGCGGCAGGCTCGTTCCGAGAGGCCGGAAATCCCCGCCCTGCTCGAGCAGCTTGCGGAAGGCCGGGAGGCGCCCTTCGTCGATCCACCGCCTCGTCAGAACGGGATCGAGACCGTCGAGGCCGAGGACGATCATCTTCTTCGTCGTCCGGGCCCGGCCGGAAACCGGGGGAGCGAGCCGCGCGGCTCCGCCGAGGCCCACCGCGGCCGAAGCGGCGATGCCGGCCTTGATGAATTCCCGGCGCGTGAGAGAGGCGCGCTTGCCGTCGCTCATTGGGCTTTTCCTTTCTTCGCCGCCGAGAAGACGGCCGTGTCGACGAGGCCGCGGCCGTCCATGTGCGGCGGCGGTTCGAGGCCGAAGAGCTCCAGGACGGTCGGGGCGATGTCCATGATGGAGGGCGTGTCGTTCCCGAGCCTGAGGTTCGAGAAGAGCACCCCCGGGACGAGGGCCGGGTCGATGCAGTGGTCTCCGCTCCAGGCCTTGCCGTTGTCCTCGATGACGACGTCGTCGACGATGCCGGTGACGCCGTCCCACGAGGCCCGGTAGCCCTCGTTGTAGCCGATGATGAGGTCCGGGGCGTTGTCCCGGTAGGGCCCGGCATAGATGGCGTCGCGGTCGTAGACGCGCGTGATCGCCGCGGGGCCGTTCGGCCCGTCCCTGAGCGCGGTGAGCTTGCGGGCCAGCTCGGCCTTGAGGGCCGCGGCTTCGGCGCCCGGGGCCACGGTGCCGCGCGCCTCCCGGCCCTTGAGGTTCAGGTAGACTCCGCCGAGGCCGAGACCGTAGGCTTTGGTCCGGTCCCAGTCGACGCCCTTGAACCACTCGCCGCTCTCCGTCCGGCCCTCGGCGAGGGTCAGGTAACCGTTCCGGTGCAGCCAGGAATTGAGGTTGACGCCGCGGCGGAAGGACTTGAAGCCGTGGTCGGACATGACGAACAGGACGCCCTTTTCGCCGAGCCCGGCCGCGACCTTCCCGACGAGGCCGTCCATCTTCCGGTAGAGCTCCTCGATGACCGCGGCGCTCATCGCGGCCGGCGAGGCCTTGAGGGCCGGATGGGTCTTGTCGAGGTAGCGGAAGAACATGTGCTGGATGCTGTCGGTCGTCTCGAAGACGATGGCGACCAGGCCCCGAGGCGTCTTGGCCAGGGCGTTGTCGAGCATCGCCTCCCACTCGGCGTGATTGGAGTAAGTCAGCTCCAGGAAGGCCTTCTCGTCCAGGGCGCCCTCGTTGAGGGCCCAGGTGTCGTTGGCTTCGCCGAGGGTGATGAACCGGCCGAGGAGCTTGGACAGGTAGACGGAATAGATGAACGGATGGGAGATCGGCAGGGCCGGCTTGTCCGGGTCGATGTTGAGAGGCGTGACGTACATCTCGAACTTCGGTTCGAGCGAGGCGATGCGGAACCGGCAGATGCCCCGGACCTTCATCCCCAGGCCGGGCTTGAAGGCGATCGGGACCCAGGGGCTGAAGGTCTTTTCTTTGAGGAAGAACTTTTTCTGGCCTTCGATCTCGAGCCAGGCCCCGCCGGCACGGCCGTCGATGGTGACGGTCAGGTGAAGGCGGATCTCCTCGGGCTTCTTCAGCAGGGTATTCTCGGGGCCCGAGATCTCGGTCCGGATCACCGTCCCTTCGCGGCGCACGAGCACGGCGACCCCGCCCTCGTGCCGGCGGACCTTGTCGGCGTCCTCGGTGAAGAAGGCGAAAGTCCCCTGGCTGCCCTTGAGATCGGGGGCGCACATGCCCGAAAGCAGATGCCCCTTGAACTTCTCGGGCGGGAAGGTGAGGGGCACTCTCAGGACCGTGCAGGCGATGCCCTTCTCGCCGAGGATCTTCCAGAACGGGACGCTCTTGCGCAGGCCGCGGACCTCGGGCTTGGACAGGGGTATGAGGTACTTGCCGAACCCCAGGGTCCGCTTCGGCCTGCCGATGCGGGCCGAGGACAGGTCGGGGAGGTAGGTCCGGGGGTCGCGGCTCAGGAAATCGAAGATGTTGTGCTTCGAGGGCTCGGCGCCGGTCATGAAGGACGACCAGGCGACGGGCGATATGGCGGGAGTCGTCGTCCTCAACCGGGCGTAGGTCCCTTCCTTCTTCAGCCGGGCCAGGTTGGGCAGCTTCCCTTCGGCCATGAACTTCTCGGCCAGCGTGGGCTCGAGTCCGTCCAGGCCGAGGACGACGACGCGATCGACGTGGCTCTTTTTGAAAGCCCGTTGGCCGCGCACGGCCTTCCAGAGGAAGCGGAAGGGCCAGGAGAGGAACGAGAAGAGGGCCAGGAGGAAGGTCAGGAAAAGGACGAGGAAGGAGGACAGGAAAGCGAAACCGGCGCCGGGACCGATGTAGGCGAGAAGTGGAGCGGCCGGGACGAGGAGGACCGCCGCGGTGAGAAGTGCGCCGCTCCTCTTCATCAGAAATTCTTGAGGATGATCGGGGCGACGTCGGAGATGCTCAGGTCGTCCCCGTGGTCGTCGACGGACCAGAAAAAGGCGTCGTCCCACGTGTGCATGCCCTGGAGGCCGGTGCGTCCGAAGACCTCCTTCTTCCGGACCGAGCCTTTCATGTCGAAGCCCGGCTCGCCGACGACGATGAGGTCCGGGCCCTTCGCCGCGAGCGGCCCGGAGTAGACGTCCTCGGCGAAGAAGACCTTGCGGACGACGCGGCGGCCCTGGTATTCGAGTTTGGCCAGCTTGCCGGCGATCTCCTCCTTGAGCGCCCGGCGGGACGACCGTTCGACCGAGCCTTTGGGGAAGCGGTTCTTGAGGTTGAGGTAGATCCGGTTCGGGTCGAGGGCGAAGGCCCGGGTCCGTCCGTGGAGGTCGCCTAGGCCGGCCGGCTCGGACTTGAGGAAGCGGAGGTAGCCGTTCTGCTCGAGCCAGGCGTTGAGGTAGACCTCCTGGACGATACCGGTGAAGCCGTGGTCGGACAGGATGTAGAAGCCGGCGTAGGTGTTTTCGAGCTTGTGGTAGGCCGCGACGATCTTGCCGATGAGGCGGTCGATGTGGCGGTAGAAATCGAGGAACCTCTCGTGGGAGGGATGGGCGGTGTCCTCGTAGGCCCGCCAGAGGAAATGATGGAGCCTGTCGGTCCCGGTGACGACGAATTCGAAATAATCCCAATCCTCTTCCCAGAAGTGGTTGAGGGCCTTCTGCCCGCCGGCCATGGTCTTGGTCAGCTCCTGCCAGAGGACCTCGGGGCTCTCCCGGCACTTGAGGATGTCGATGTCGATCTGGTAGCCCATCTGCTCCAGGGCGGCCCGGTAGCTCATCGGCCAGACCGCCTTGGCCAGCTCCAGGGCGACGAACCCGGAGATGAGGACGCCGTCGATCTTGCGGGCCGGGTAGGTCGAGGGCTGGTTGATGACGATGCTCCGCCGGCCCTTGGACCCGAGCTTCTCCCACAGGGTCGGGGCTTTGACGTCGAGATAATTGGGGAAGCGGATGTCGTAGGAATGGGGCTTGAAATCGGTGAAGCCGAAGATGCCGTGCGTGCCCGCGTTCGTGCCGGTCATGAAATCGGTCCAGGACACCGCCGAAACCTCGGGCAGGCTGGCTTTCATCGGATGGATCTTGCCGATGTCCATCAGCCGGGCCATGGTCGACATGACGCCCCGGCGGGCCAGCTCGACGATCATGCCGTAGGGCACGCCGTCGAGCCCGATGACGCAGGCTCTCTCGGACTTTTTGCGCTTGGATACGGCCATGTTCGGGCTTCTTCTCGCTTGGAAATAATGATTTTACCTCAATTCGACCGTTCCGGTCAACCGGCGGATTGACATTGCCGGGAAGGAGGGTTTAAATGGGGGCTCGAAAAAGAGAGGCGTCATGACGAACCGAGACAAGCTTCGCGATCTTCTGGTCGGGAAATACACGAAGCGGACGGCCCGGAGCCGGGCCGTTTTCCGCCGGGCCCAGAAGGTCATGATCGAGGGCGGCAGCCATACGATCCGGTTGTGGAAGCCCTACCCGTTCTTCGCCGCCGGGGCCGCTGGCCCCCTGGTCCGGGACATCGACGGCAACGACTACATCGATTTTTGGCAGGGCCACTACGCCAACATCCTCGGCCACAATCCCGGGCTCATCCGGAAGGGGATGGCCGCCAGCCTTGGCCGGGGAGCGCTCCACACGGGCTTCGAGGCCGGCCACCAGATCGAGCTTGCCGAGCGCCTCGTCCGGGCGGTCGGGGGCGGCGACGCCAAGGTCCGCTTCACGACCTCCGGGACCCTGGCCACGATGTACGCCGTCATGCTCGCCCAGGGATTGACGGGCCGCGACCTGGTCCTGAAGGTCGGAGGCGGCTGGCACGGCGCTTCGCCCTACCTCCTGAAGGGGGTCAAGTACCACGGCGAAGAGGGTTTCGAGGGCCGCGAATCGGCCGGCCTGCTCGACGACATCGTCCGGCGGACCCTCGTCACCCGCTTCAACGACGGCGACGACCTCCGCAGGATCGTCGCCGCGAACGCGGACAGGATCGCCTGCTTCATCGTCGAGCCGTTCCTCGGGGTCGGCGGGTTCCTCCCGGCCTCACGGGAGTATCTCGCCTTGGCCCGGGAGTTGACGGCGCGGCACGGCATCCTGCTCGTTTTGGACGAGATCATCTCCGGGTTCCGCTTCTGCCCCGGCGGGCTCCAGACGCTCCACGGGGTCCGGCCCGACCTGACGACGTTCGGCAAGATCATCGGCGGCGGGCACGCCGTGGCCGCGGTCATTGGACCGGCCCGGATCATGGAGGCCTGCGAGCGGGACCTCGGCGGCCGCGGCAGGGTCATGTTCGAGGGCGGGACTTTCTCCTCCCACTCCGAATACATGCGGGCCGGGCTGATCATGCTCGGCCACCTCTCCGCCCGGGCCGAGGCGGTCTACCCGAAGCTGGCCCGGTCCGGGGAGAAGATGCGACGCGGGATCGAGCGCGCCTTCGCCGATTCGGGCATCCGGGCCAAGTGCACGGGCGACGGGAACGGCGTCCTGCCGGGGAGTTCTCTCTTCATGGTCCATTTCCCGCGGGGGGACGAGCAGGGATTCGACCGTCCGGAGGTCCTCCAGGACGCGCGCCGTATGGATATCGGCCTCCGGGAAGACCTGCTCAAGCTCGCCCTGCTCGTCGCCGGCGTCAACGTCGTCCACGGCGGCGGGGCCATTTCGACGGCCCACGGGACGAAAGAGCTGGCGTCGACGCTCGAGGCCTACGGGGAAGCGGCCCGGCTCTTCAAGAAATATCTGTTCTGATGCGGCCGAAGCGCAGGGCTCAGCCGCCCGGCCGCGATTCGAACGAGTAAGCGCCGCTTCCGACCTCGAAGACGACGCTCCGGCCGTCGTCGCCCGCGAGGACGATCCCGGGGACGGGGTCGACCGCGTGTCCCGCCCGCCACAGCGTAATCCCGGATTCGAGGATGCGGGCGCCCGGGCCGAGCAGGGGGACGCGGACCTCGCCGGTCGATCCGACGGGCACCCGGATCTCGAGCGAAAAAACGTCGCCGGTCCTTTTCCAGGCGGACCCGATCCGGCCCGCGACCGTTTCGAGCGAAGCCTCGACAAAGGTCAGGTCCCCGAGAGCGTGGGGCCGGATGCGGACCTTTTTCCAGCCTGGCAGGGCGGGGGAGAGGCCGGCGAGGACGCGGTAGAACCAGGCGTCGACGCTCCCGAGCATGATGTGGTTCTGGGAGTTCATGGCGTGCCCGCCGAGCTTCTCCCATCTCTCCCAGAGGGTCGTCGCGCCCTCGGCGATCATGTAGCCCCAGCCCGGATAGCTTTTCTGCGTCGCGACCCGGAAGGCGACCTCTCCCTGACCGTTCCGGGTCAGGACGTCGAGCAGGTAGCGCGTGCCCAGGATGCCCGTGTCGAGGTGGTAGTCCTGGAGGACGACGACGCTTTTCAGCAGGCTCGCCAGCACCTGTTCTGTCCGGTCGCCGGGGACCATGTCGAGGTAGAGGGGGAGGAGGTTGGAGGTCTGGTTCGGATGGTCGTCGACCGGGCTGACCCGGATCGCCGCGTACTGCGATCCGCCGAGGAACGTGTCGTTGAATGCGGTCCGGACCGAATCGGCCAGCCGCGAGTACTCCCGGGCCTCGGCGTCGCGGCCGAGGAGGGCGGCCATCCGAACGAGAACGAGGATGTCGTGGTAGTAGTACCAGGTCGAGGTCAGGTCGACCGGGGTTTTCTTAGGGACGACGCTGCCGGGGGGGCACCAATCGCCGTACTTGCCGAGCTTGCGGACGATGCCGCGGTCGGCGCTCCGGCCGAGGTATTCGACGTACTTCCTGAGGCCGGCGTAGTGGGCGGCCACGAGGCGCAGGTCGCCGGTGTGGTCCCAGAGGAGCGAGAGGAGGGCGGCATAGGCCGCGCTCCAGGCCGGGTCGGCCGGGTAGAACCGGGGGAGGTAGGGCGGAACGACGTCGGGCAGGCTGCCGTCCTCTTTCTGGGCCAGGCGGATGTCGTCGAGGAATTTGACGTAGAACGCGGCCATGTCGAAATTGTACACGGCCTCTTCGGCCGCGAGATGGGCGTCGGCGAGCCAGCCGTGGCGCTCGTCGCGCTGGGGGCAGTCGGTCGGGATGCTCATGATGTTCGAAAGCTGGCCCCAGACGACGTTCCGGTGGATCGCGTCGACGAGTCCGTTCGAAGAGCGGAACGCGCCCGTTCGCCCGACGTCGGAGTGGACGAACGCGCCTTCGAAGGCGTCGGGACCGGGCGTCCCGGGGTAGCCCGTCACTTCGACATAGCGGAAACCGGGATAGGTGAAGCGCGGCTCGTAGACCTCCGGCCCGCCTCCCCGGAGGACGTAGACGTCCGTGGCTTCGGCGTTCTCGTTGGGGCCGACGTTGAGGGTCCCGTCCTCGTTGAGAAGCTCGCCGTGGCGGAGGCGGACTTCGGTCCCCATCGGGCCTTCGACCTTCAGCCGGACCCAGCCGGTGAAGTTCTGGCCGAAGTCGGCGAGGAAGGCCCCGGAGGGGAGACGCTCGATCGATCTCGGCGCGAGCCTCTCGGTCACGCGGACCGGCGGCATCATCTGGGAGACCAGAGGGTAGCCCGCGACCGTCGCCGCTTTTTCCCAGGCCCCGTCGTCGAATCCCGGCCGGTCCCAGCCGTCGATGAGGATGCGGGCATCGTAGCGCTCGCCGAAGTAGAGCCCGTTCTCCTCGAGCGGGCCGGCCGAGGTCTTCCAGCTCTCGTCCGAGAAGAGGATCTGCCTCTCGCCGCTCTCGTATTCGATCTCGATCCGGCAGGTCAGGCGAGGGGCCTCGTAGCCGTAGGCCCGGGTGTGCCGGCCGTTGCCGAGGATGATCCCGACGGCGTTCCTGTCGCGGACGAGGGCCGTGACGTCGTGGGAGGCGTAGAGGGCCTTCTTCCGGTAGTCCGTCCACCCGGGATCGAGGACGCTCGTCCCGATCTTGTCCCCGTTCAGCCGGAGCTCGTAGTGGCCGAGCCCGGAGACGAAGATCACGGCCAGGGCGGCCCGCCCCTCGGCGGCGAACTCTTTCCGGAGGTAGACGGCGCAGGCCTGCGTGTCGTCCTCACCCTGGTGTCCGAGGAGCAGGGTCCCCTTGGACCGGAATTCCCGGACCCGGCGGGCGGCGATCCAGCGGGGTTTCCAGTCCCCTGGAGCGAGGAATCCCGTGACGAACGAGGCCGGCTCGCTCCATGGGCTGGCCCGCCCCTCGCGGTCCGCCCAGCGGACCTTCCAGAAGCAGCGGGCGCAGCTCTGCAGGGGTTCGCCGGCGTAGGCCAGCCCGGGCGGCTCAGGCGGGGGGATCTGGCCCGTGTCCCAGAGATCGCCGATGTCGCTTCGCAGCAGCTCGCGGGCCGAAGAGACGAGGACGTGGCACCACCTCTGGGAGTCACCTCGCATGTCGCTCTCGACGAACCAGGCCAGGCGCGGCGACGTCGTGTCCACGCCGAGCGGCTCGTAGAGGTATTCGCAGCGGAGGCGGACGGGCGGGCGCGGGGTCACGGGCGTTCGCTCTCCCCGGTCCGTCACGGGACCGCTTCGGCCAGGAAGTAGTCGGCGACCTCGATGCCGTACTTGGCCGGGTCGAGGGGCGCGGCGATCGTCCGGAGGTAGCGTCCCGTCGCGGGGTCTCTGTCCGTGAGGTCGACGGTCTCGCCGTCGATCTTTTTCCCGTCCGCCCCCGCGACGATCTTGACCCGAGGGCGCAGAAGGAACCTGGTCTCGGGATTGAGGTCGCGGACGATGCCGATCTCTTCGGTCGTCAACGCCACGAGCGTGCCGATGGGATAGACGCCCATCATGTTGACAAAGGCCTTGAGGATGACCGGGTTGAACTCGGTTCCGATCTGCTCGAGCATGAAGCTCAGGGCCTCGGCCCGGGTGAAGTCCTTGGCCCGGTAGACCCGCCTCGTGGTGATGGCGTCGAAGACGTCGACGACCTTGACGATCTTGCTGAACAGGTTGACGTCCTCCTTCTTGAAGTAGCGCGGGTAGCCGCTGAGGTCCTCCTTGATGTGGTGCTCCAGGGCGACGTGGATGGCCCGCAGCGGCAGACGCCGGAACTCCTTGAGGAGGACGAGCTTCTCGGCCCCGTGGAAGGGGTGCTGTTCCATGACTTCCCGCTCGTCGTCTGTCAGCCGGCCGGGCTTGTTGAGGATCTCCAGGGGAGTTTGGGTCTTTCCCAGGTCGTGGAAGAAGGCGGCCGTGCCCAGGTCGACGAGCTCGGCCCGGCTCAAGCCGAGACGGCGCCCGAGCGCGGTCGCGAGCAGGCAGACGTTGACCGAATGGTTGAGCGTGTATTCGTCGTGGTTCTTGATGTTGGTCAGGCCCTGGATGAAGGCCTCGTCCTCGACGATGTGGTTGTAGATCGACTGCATCAGCCGGCGGGTCGTGCTGATCTTGATCGGCTCTTTCCTCTGGCCCCGCTCGAACGATTCCTTGAGGTGGACGATGCTGAGGAAAAACAGCCGGGCGGCGTTCGCGTGGGCTCCCTGGACGACCTCCTCGGTCGAGATCTTCTCGAGCGCGACATGCTCGATCCCTGCGGCGTCGAGGTCGGCCTCGAGCCGGGCGAAGCCGGCTTCGTCCTTCTTCTCCCGCTTGGCGAACACGGACATGAAGCGCAGCAGCTCTTCTTCCGTGAGACCCGCCCGGAAGGAAACCGATTCGACGTCCCTTGTCCGGAACTCCTCCAGGACCGATTTGAAGATGCCGTAGGTGCCGACGCCGAACCTGAGCCGCTTGCCGTTGAGGAGAAGGGCGCCGTGGCGGACCGCGAAAGAAGCCTCGTCCTCCTCCTGGAAAACGGCGGTTAGGGACGCGTGGAACAATCGGCCCTGCTCGAGAAAGGCGTCGTTGCCCGTATCGTAGATCTTGGCGATCTTGTCGACGATGTGGAAGCGGATGAGCAGCTCGTTCCCGCTCTTCTGGAAAGCCCGGGACTCGGCGGTCCTCGCTCCTGTGGCCCGCGCCTCGGCGGCCGGATCGGAGTTTGTGTTCTTCTCGTCCATCGTTCCCGCCTAGGTCTTTCCGCCGGCCACCGGCATCCGGGTAAGAGCCGCCATGCAGGCTTCCCGGACCTGCTTCGTCCGCCCGATCGCGCCTCGTTGGAGGAAGGCGGAGGCCTCTTCCGACGCCATGTTCTCCAGGCCGGCGACCGCGGCCAGGCGCATCTCCAAGACCCGCTTCGAGGCGAAGAGGGGGGCCTTGAGGAGCATCCGGCCCAGGAACTCGAGCGCCTCGGGCGACCGGGTCCGGCCCAGGAACGACAGGATGGCCTCTTTCTCCTTGAGGCTTCGGGAGGCGAAATCGCGCCCCGAGGCGTCGCGCAGGACCTGCTTGACGCGTGACCCGCCTTCGCCGGGATCGAGCTTCATGGCCGTCTGGATACGGATCTCCTCGTCCGGGTCCTTGAGGAAGCCGGCGAGGATCCTGTTGGCCATCTCGTCCCGGGTCCGCCCCAGGATGTGGACGACCTCGAGCTTGATGTCCCGGTTCGGGAAGTTGATGAAGCCGGAGAGGTGGGGGAGCCCTTTCCCTTCGGGGATCCCCGAAAGGATGGTGACGATCTCGCGGGCCAGCTCGGGCTTGGCCGGGTCCGCGAGCGCGGCCAGGAGTCCCGGATGCGGTGCGCCGGCCGCTTCCATGAAACCGAGGATCTTGTGCCGGGCTTCACCGTCCGGGGCGACGTCGAAGAGGTCCGCGGCCAAACCGAGCGCGGGCGGGCCGAGCAGCCCGAAGAAGCCGAGCAGGGATTCCCAGTCCAGCCCCTTCTTCTTGTCGAGCAGGGACTTGACGGCCTCGACGGTCTTCGGGCTGACCGTCCGCTTCAGGAAGGCTTCGAGAAGGGCGGCCTTTTCCGGAACCCCGACCAGGTGACGGCCGAGCTCGTGGACTTTCTGGATGATGAGCACGGGGACATGGAAATCGCCGCGCTGGAGGCGGTCGAAGTGGTATTCCAGGAGGGCGTCGAGGCTGGCCTGGCAGGCGGCCGGGTCCTTCTCGAGGAAAACGATCTCGACCATGAGGTCGATGTATTCCTGCTCCGCAGAGATCGTCCGGTTGGCCCGGACCATCGTCTCGAGCGACTGGAGCTCGTCCTCCGTCAGGGTGGGGTCCATGGCCGCCGCCGGGCTCCGCGCCCCGGGCTCGTCCGCCTCGGCCGTGCCGTTCTGCGGAGCCGCTTCGGGCCCCATTCCGCCGGCCCCTTCTTCCTCTGCCTCCGCATCGGCGTCCCGATCCGAGGCCTTGCGGACCTGCTCCCGGTCATCACCGTCGAGATCGATCCGGCCCTCGGTGAACTTCGAGGTATCGATATGGACCTCGATCGTCTCGTGGGCCAGGTCCTCGGGCAGGTCGAGGTCCGGGGCTTGGGCGTCCCGCCTCTCGGCCAGGATGCGGTTCTCCAGGAACTCGTCCGGGGCGTAGTACTGGATGTTCGAAAAATCGCGTTCCCAGAGCGCGGCGACGATGTCGCTGTCCTCGGCAGGCTTCTGGGCCTCGGTCTTGATCAGCTCGAGGAAATCGAAGACCTCCGGCCGGTCCAGGCCCTGATAGAAGAAGAGGATGTGCAGGCCGTCCTTGAAAAAGAAGAACGGCAGGCTCTTGATGGCGACCTCGTCGGTGTAGGCGGGCTTCCCTTCGAACGTGAAGGAGAATTCCTCGATGCCGACCTGGAGCTTCTGGTGGACGGCCAGGAAATCCGTGAACTTCGCGGTCAGCTGATCGACGAAGTTCGTCACCGTCGCGTGCTCGCTCGGGAAGATCTTCATCGCCGAGACCGTGTTGCCCAGGTAGTGCAGAAGGTCCCTGACCTTCTCGGTCCGGTCGGGATCGGGAAGCATTCCGGCCCCGACGGGCTCTCGGGCACGAGGGTTCTGGGGCGTGTCCATGCTCTTCAATTCCCCAGTTTAGTCAAAAATCGGCACGCGTCAATGAAAACGAGCGGACGGGAAGCGCTCAACGCCGGCTGAGGACCCGGCGCTCGTAGGCCTCGACCTCGCGGAGCCATTCGTCGGCCGGCGGAACTCCGGCCCGGAGGCAGTACGCGTCCCAGACGGCGCCGTAGGGCAGGGCCTTGAGCTCTTCGAAGAGCGAAAGCCGGTCGAGGGTCCGGGAGGCCGGATCGAGCTCCTTGAGCTTGGCCTGGGGCTCGAGCAGGGCGATGAGGAGCGCCTTGAGGAAGGACCGGGCCCCCAAGACCCAGGCCCCGATCCGGTTGACGCTGGCGTCGAAGTAGTCCAGGGCGATGTGGATGCGCTCGAGGGCGTCGCTGCGGACGATCTCGGCGGCGAGCTCGCGGACCGCGTCGTCGAGCAGGACGATGTGATCGCTGTCCCAGCGGACGCCCCGGCTGACGTGGAGCAGGATCTCGCCGGAGAAGGGCAGGATGGCCGAGATCTTGTCGGCCACGGACTCGGTCGGGTGGAAGTGACCGAGGTCGAGGCAGATGATCTTGCCGCGGGTGAGGGCGTAGCCCATGTAGAACTCGTGCGAGCCGGCGACGAAGGACTCGCTGCCGATGCCGAAGAGCTTGCTCTCGAGGGAGTCTTTGAGCTGCTGGGGGCTGTACTCGACCTCGAAGATCTCGTCGAGGGACTTCAACAGCGCCGCCCGGGCGCCCCAACGGTCGGCCGGGACGTCCTTGGAGCCGTCGGGGATCCAGAGGTTGTGGAGGCAGGCGGCCTGCTGCTCCCGGCCGATGGAGGCCGCGACCTTCCGGCAGCACTTGACGTGGTCGACCCAGAACTTCCGCGTCCCGTTCTCCCGGCTGCTGAGGGTGTAGCCGGAAGCGGCTTTGGGATGGGCGAAGCAGGTGGCGTTGAAATCGATCTTCAGGTTCCGGCGGCGGGCCCATTCGGTCCAGCCCCGGAAGTGCTCGGGTTCGATGGCGTCGCGGTCGACGGCCTTGCCGCCGAATTCGCCGTACATGGCGTGGAGATTGACCCGATGGCGCCCCGGGATGAGGGCGAAGGCCTGCTCGAGGTCGGACCGGAGCTCGTCGGCCGTCCGGGCCCGGCCCGGATAGCCGCCCGTGACCTGCAGGCCGCTGCCGTCGAGGCTCGCGCCCGAGCTCTCGAAGCCGCGGACGTCGTCGCCCTGCCAGCAGTGGATGGACAGCGAGATCGCCTGAAGGCGAGCCAACGCTTTTTCCGTGTCGATGCCTCGCTCGGCGTATTTGTCGTGCGAAGACAGATAGGCTTTTTCGATGGCCGCAGGATCCATCCTCAACCCTCCCCGAAGGAACGCCATGTTTATATGCCTCCTGCCATGGGTTGTCAAGACGCGAGGATCTGCCTGAAGCGGGCGTAGGCCGCGTCCCATTCGGCCGGGGGGCCGGAGGGACGGTAGGTCTCGAGCGGGAACGATTCGCGGATGATCCGCCTCATCCCGGCCCGCGAAGAGACGAGTCCCAGGGCCATGGCCTGGACGAGGATGTTGCCGACGGCGGTCGCCTCGGCCGGGCCGGCGATGACCGGAAGACCGGTCGCATCGGCCGTCAGTTGGCACAGGAGCGCGTTGCGGGCCCCGCCGCCGATGACGTGGAGCTTCTCGATGGGGTGGCCGAGGACCGCGCGGAGCTGGTCCAGGACGAACCGGTACTTCAAGGCCAGGCTTTCGAGAATGGCCCGGACAATCGCCGCTCTCGTCGGAGGAACGGCTTGCCCGGTCCGGCGGCAGTAGGCGGCAACGGCTTCGGGCATGTCCGGGGGATTGAGGAACCCGGTATCGTCCGGATCGATGAGCGCGGCAAAGTGCGGCGCGTCGTCGGCCGCGGCGGCCAGCTCCTCGTAGGAGACCGCGCCGTCCGCGGACCAGGCCCGGCGGCAGCCTTGGATGAGCCAGAGGCCGGTGACGTTCTTGAGGAAACGGACGGTCCTTCCGACACCGCCTTCGTTGGTGAAGTTGGCCCGGAGCGAGGCCGGGGAGATGACCGGCGCCGTTTCCTCGACGCCGACGAGCGACCACGTCCCCGATGAGATATAGGCCCAGTTTCCGCCTTCGGCGGGTACGGCGGCGACGGCCGAAGCCGTATCGTGACCGGCCGTGGCGATGACGGGGACGTCGCGGTAACCCGTCTCCGCGATGAGCTTGTCGGAGAGCGGTCCCAGCACGGTCCCCGGCACGACGATGTCCTGCAGGATCCTGCGGGAGAAACCCATGGCCTGGAAGAGGCCGGGGATCCAGTTCCGGGTCCGGGGGTCGAGGAATTGGGAAGTCGAAGCGATGGTGAACTCGGTCGCCTTCCTTCCGGTAAGGAGATAATGGAAAAGGTCCGGCATGAACAGGAGGTCGGCGGCGGCCTCGAGCTGCGGGGACCGGTCGCGGACCATGGCATAGAGCTGAAAAAGGGTGTTGAAGGGCAGGAACTGGATGCCCGTCGCCTGGTAGAGCTCGGTCCGGGGGACGAGCTTGAAATAGTCCTCCATGGCCCCGGCGTTGCGGTGGTCGCGGTAGCAGAACGGAAGGCCGAGGAGCCCGCCGTCTTTGGCCAGCAGGCCGAAATCGACGCCCCAGGTGTCGACCCCCAGGCTGTCGGGCCGGACCCCGGTCGAGGCCGCGGCGTCGCGCATGGCCGCCTTCATCTCGTCGAGCAGGGCGTAGACGTTCCAGTGGATGTGGCCGGCGAGAGGAAGCGGCGTATTGGGGAAACGGCGGACCTCGTGGACGGAGAGGCGGCCGCCGTCGAGCGTCCCGAGGACGGCCCGGCCGCTCTCGGCGCCCAAGTCGAAGGCTAGGATGTTCGCGGCGGAGCTCGTACGTGGCATGCGTCGTTCTCGAGACCTTCCTTATATTCGCAACGGCCGCTGTTTTCAAGCGGAAATCGGGGACATGCGAAATCGGGGACACGATCCCATTTCTCTTGAAATGGGATCGTGTCCCCGTTTTCGTACCTTTTGAAATGCGGCCCCGATTCCTCTACAATGACTTCCGGTTACCGCTCCCATCCCACTGAGGTGACATGCCGCTCGAAGACAAGCTCAAACAGCTCCGCCGCGAGCGAGAGGCCCGCTCGCGCCCCCAAAGCATCGAAAAGGCCTGGGAGAAGCTCGAAGAGGACGCGGGCCTGACGGTCAAGCAGAAGCTCGAGCGCCTGATCTCCCTCACGGACAAGGGCCGGGGCCCGTCCCCCCGGACGGAAGCGCGGCCCTTCGAGATCAAGCGCCGCGAGCCGGTCCAGGTCTTCGAGAACTCCTACGTCCTCGCCGCGAACTACGGCCAGATCCCCATCTCCATGGGCCTCCAGATCCCGGCCGACATCCTGGGCTTCCTCAGCCGCGAGGCCGCCTTCGACGGCCTCGACCTTTCGACGGCCGTCTTCCTCGACCTCGAGACGACGGGCCTGGCGGGCGGCACGGGCACGGTCCCGTTCCTCGTCGGCCTGGCCTACTTCCGGGACGAGCGGTTCAAGGTCACCCAGTTCTTCCTCAACGAGATGGCCGAGGAGGACCGGCTCGTCCGCGAGCTGGCCCAATTCGTCCGGGACATGGGCTTCAAGTCGATCGTGACCTACAACGGCAAGGCCTTCGACCTGCCGCTCGTCGAGACGCGATTCGCCATGCACCGGATGCCCTGCCCGTTGCACGGGCTGCCCCATCTCGACTTCCTGTTCTCGGCCCGTTCCCTTTGGAAGCACAAATACGACAGCTGCCGGCTGTTCAACCTGGCCCAGCAGATCTGCCAGGCCGAGAGGTCCGAGGACATCCCCGGCGCCGAGATCCCGCTCCGCTACTTCCAGTACATCCGCAGCGGCGATTTCTCGCTCATCGATCCCATCCTCTACCACAACCAGGAAGACCTTCTGTCGCTCCTGGGCGTCGTCGTGGCCGGAGCCATCCTCGTCGAGCGCCACCGCGCGTCGGCGGAGCGGGGCGAGGCCGACGCCATGGACCTCTTCGGCGTGGCCAAGCTCTTCGAGAAGGCCGGCGACGGGACGAAGTCGGCGGCCCTGCTCGAACAGGCCCTGGCCCAGGGGCGGGGCCTGACGGCCGAGGTGTCCCAGGTCGCCCGCAAAAAGCTCTCCCATCACTTCAAGAAGAACAAGGACTGGAACAAGGCCCTGTCCTTCTGGCAGGAAGCGGCCGCCGGGGACGAGATTGACAGTTTCCGGGAGCTCTCGATGTACTTCGAGCATACGGCCAGGGACTTCGGCGAGGCCGTGAGAGTCGCGACCGATGGCCTCGCTCTGGCCAAGGACAAGAGGCTCTTCGCGGCCGAGAAAGATTTCGAGAAGCGCATCGCCCGCATCAAGGGCAAGATGGCTAAAGGGAAGGGGACCGCCAAGTTATGAAGGCCATGGTCCTCCGTGCGAGCGGTCCCGTCGCCGGGGACCCGCTCGAGCTTAGGGACGTGCCCGTTCCGGAGATCGGGCCCGAGGACATCCTCATCAGGGTGCGCGTCTGCGGCGTCTGCCACACCGACCTCCACGCGGTCGAGGGGGAGCTCCCCGAGACGAAATATCCGCTCGTCCCGGGACACGAGGTGGTCGGCGTCGTCGAGAGGGTGGGGGAGAGTGCGGGTCGATTCAAGGCTGGTAAAAGGGTTGGCGCAGCCTGGCTGCGCTCGACCTGCGGGACATGCCGGTTCTGCCGGAGCGGCCGGGAGAACCTGTGCGAGTCGGCCCGGTTCAACGGATATCACGCCGACGGCGGCTACGCGGAATTCATGGCCATGCCGGAAAAATACGCCTTCGCCATCCCTGACCGGTTCACTGACGAGGAGGCGGCGCCGCTCATGTGCGCCGGGATCATAGGCTACCGGGCTCTGGCGATGAGCGGTTTCGTGCGGGGCGGGGTGGTGGGCCTATACGGCTTCGGAGCCTCGGCCCACATCGCCCTTCAGATCGCCCGGCACCGCGGCGCGCGCGTGTTCGTCTTCACCCGGGGCGAGGAGCATCGGATGCTGGCGCTCGAGTTGGGCGCGGAGTGGGCGGGAGCGGCGAAGGACGAGCCGCCCGCGAAGCTGACGAACGCCGTCATCTTCGCGCCGGTCGGGGCTCTCTATCTCGACGCGCTGAGAGTCCTCGACAGGGGAGGGACGGTGGCCTCGGCCGGGATCCACATGACGCCCGTTCCGGAGGTGGATTACGACCGGCTTCTCTATCACGAGCGCAGGATGGTGAGCGTTGCCAACGCCACCCGAGCGGACGGAGAAGAGCTGTTGAGGGCGGCGGGCGAGATCCCCATCCGGACGACGGTCCGCACGTTCCCGCTCGAGGCTGCGAACGACGTGCTGAGACTCCTCAAAGCGGGCAAGATCAACGGCGCCGCCGTCCTCAAGGTCGGGTAGGTACCAGGGGCCGAAGATCGGGGAACTGAAAATGGGGGCATGACCCAGGAAAAACGGGGACATGTAACAATTGCCCGGAATTGGTACGTGTCCCCGTTTTTCCGATCCCCCCGTTGAAACTCAGCGTGAATTAGGCTATATTAACCCCGCTTTTCCGCCCTGCGCGCCCGTAGCTCAGTTGGATAGAGCGTCTGACTACGAATCAGCAGGTCGGGTGTTCGAGTCACCCCGGGCGCGCTTCTTTTTTCCCCTTACGGATCCGATCAGAGCCTTTTCTGATCGCGGCTCATCCCTTTGACGCCCTGGCAGCCTTTCCGGGAGATTTGGCTTTCTTCGCCGTCGGCTTCGTCTCCTCGAGGTCGTAGTAATAGTCCAGGCCGGTGTGATGAATGAGCTCCTCGCGCATCAGGTAGCGAAGGGTGTTCATGAACTTGCTCCGCTGGACGAACAGGTCGTTCTCCGGGTAGAGCCCCTCGCGCACCATCGGGCTCTTGAAGAAGAAGGACAACCACTCCTGGATGCCGTGCATCCCGGCCCGGGCGGCCAGGTCGGTGAACAGGACGAGGTCCAGGGCCACGGGCGCGGCCAGGATGGAGTCGCGGCAGAGGAAGTTGACTTTGATCTGCATCGGGTAATCCATCCAGCCGAAGATGTCGATGTTGTCCCAGGACTCCTTGTTGTCGCCCCGCGGCGGGTAATAATTGATGCGGATCTTGTGGTAGATGTCGCCGTAGAGCTCGGGATAGAGTTCGGGCCGGAGGATGGTATCGAGGACGCCGAGCTTGGAGATCTCCTTGGAGCGGAACGACTCCGGGTCGTCTAGGACCTCGCCGTCGCGGTTGCCGAGGATGTTGGTCGAGAACCAGCCCGATATGCCGAGCAGGCGGGCCGCGAGCCCCGGCGCCAGGATGGTCTTCATCAGCGTTTGGCCGGTCTTGAAGTCCTTCCCGCAGACGGGGACCTTCCTCTCCGCTGCGAGCTCGAGGAAGGCCGGGCAATCCGTCGTGATATGCGGGGCGCCGTTGATGTAGGGGAGGCCCATCTTCAAGGCCGCGTAGGCGTAGATCTGGCTGGGGCTGATATGCGGGGAATTCTTCCTGAGCCCGGCCTCGAAAGCCTTCACCGAAGCGTGGACGCCCTGGCAGTCGTGGTAGGCCTCGGTCGAGGCCGTCCAGAGCATGATCGTCCGGGCGACTTTGTGCCGGGCCCGGAAATCGGCGATGTCCGTCATCAGCGCCTCGGCCAGGTCCATCTTGGTCCGGCCCTTCTTGACGTGGCGGCCGTCGAGGTTGTGGACGAAGGCCCGGTCGAAGACGGCCGGCATGGGTACGACCGCTTCGAGCTCGTCGCGGACCGCTTCGATATGCTCGGGCGAGAGCACTTTGGCCTTGCAGGCAGCCTCGTAGGCGGTGTCGGGGAAGCAGTCCCAGCCGCCGAAGACCATGTCGTCGAGCCCGGCCAGGGCGATGAAATCCCGGATGGGGATGAACCGTTTCTCAGTCCTCTTGCCCAACCGGATCCTGCCGGTCTGGGCCAGCGAGCCGATCGGGCGGGCCAGGCCCCTGCGGGCGGAAAACACTCCGGTGAGCAGGGTCGACGAAACGGCGCCGATGCCGGGCATCAGGACGCCGAGCTTGCCCCCGGCGGGCGCGATCTCGGGACCTCTCAGAATATCGGACATGAGGATGACTCCTTTGGGAACGCCGTCGGTTACCGCGGTGGCTCGACGGGACGTTCGACGATCCAATAGCGGACGAATCGGTAGACGATATTGAGGACGGGGATACAGAGCAGGATGATGATGACCAGGTCGAGACGGTCGATGAGAGCGAAGAAGAAAATGCCCAGGTAGACGAGGCCGCGGAAATCGCCGCTCGCGCCGGAGCCCGTCCGGATCTCCTTGTATTCGCGTTCGAGGTAATAGAGAACCATCTGGAGCATGTAAGCCGCGAGACCGAAGAGGCTGACGATGTAGAAGCCGAGCCGGCCCGACTGGTTGTAGTAGCCCGTGACCATGGCCCCGAGGACGAGGAAATCGGTGAGCCTATCGAGGTAAAGGTCGAAGTAGGCGCCGAACCGGGTGCAGAGGTTCCTCGAGCGGGCCAGCATCCCGTCGGCCCCGTCGAGGAGCGTGCCGGCGTAGATGAAGAGGCCGGCGACGATGAAACCGCGGTGGGTCCCGCCGAGGAAGGCCGCGGCCCCGGCCAGGCTCAGGATGAAGGCCGCGACCGTGAGGTGATTGGGGAGGAGCTTCAGCTTGATGGCGGCCCGGACGATCAGGGCGGCCAGGGGGCGGTTGACGAGTCGGTCGACCTGAACTATTTTGGGCAGACGCGACGGCAGCGGGGGCTTGAGCGAAGCCTCGATGTCGAATTCCGGCTTGTCCGATGCAGGAGCCGAGTTCATGCGTGTCCTTCCATGGTTACCGTACTCTGAGGCCGTCAGGCCGCTAGTATAACGATTAAAATGGATTGTAGGCGCGCGTGGCCCCGGTGTCAAATCCGTCCCGGCGTCCGATGACCGGAATGCGCCGCCGCCTTGCCGGGCTGTCGCGCCTCTTCTATAATGGGCGGCATGTTCGTCAAGATCGGATTCCTCTCTCCGGCCCGCTGGGGCCGCGGCTTCAGCCGCCTCAATTTCCGGCGGGCCGAGGAGTGCGATGCGGTCCTCGACTGGCTCGAGGCCGGGGCGGGGGAGAGGATCCTCGATGTCGGGAGCGGCGACGGCTATTACGATTGGCGCATCAGCCGCTCGGGAGCGCGGGTCACCGGGATCGACCTCCACGAAAAGCGCCTCGCCTACGCCCGGAAGCATTACGGGAGCGACACGGCCGAGTTCCTGACCATGGACGCCGAAAAGGTGGACTTCCCGGCCGGCGCCTACGACAAGGCCATGAGCCTCTGCGTCATGGAGCATCTCGGCGACGACGAGCGGGTCATGCGGAACGTCGCTAAGGCGCTGAGACCGGGTGGACGTTTCGTGTTCTCGGCCGACAGCCTGTCGAATCCCGGCCTCAGGCCCCGGGAGCGGGAGCGCCACCGGAAGCGCTACGCCGTGAACACGTTCTATACGCCGGAGATCGTCCGGGACAAGCTGGCCAGGTCCGGATTCATCCTGGAGGACACGCGTTTCATCATGGATTCGCCGTTCGCGCTCGGCCTCGTCCGCCTCTCCTGGAAGCTCGACCGGTTCCCCCGGGTCCTCGCTCCCGTGCGGGCGCTGGGCTATGTGCTGCTCGGAGCCGTCTGGAGCGCGAGCCGGCCGTTCCGACCGGGACCGCGGCGGTCCGT
>JBGSUG010000355.1:0-18007 GCA_041736225.1 Candidatus Aminicenantales bacterium
GGCCCTTGGACTTGAAGGTCACGGTGCTGCTGTTGGTCGAATGGGTGTCCATCGATTGGCCCATGACCTCCATGACCTGCGTTTCCTCGGATTTGCTCTGGTAGGTCAGGGTGCGTCCGGCCGGCATCTTGTACTCGAGGACGGCGGTGGCGGCCGACGGGGTCCCGGGAACGGTCGGGGTCGCCTGCAGGGCGACGCCGGCCAGAACGATGAGGGCGGCCAGGGCCAGGCCCGGCACGGACCGGCCGATGAGGGTGTTCTTTTTCATGGTATAAAACCTCCTGTCGGTTATCCATACGATTTTACCATGAAGTGGGTTATTTCGCCCGTTCACCGCACGTTTGAGATTTCATCGACCGGGCGCGGCGGATTGGACCTTGAGGGCCTTCGCGGCCTCGTGTCGAATTAACGAGAATAAATTCCCAGCCCAGACGTCCCTTTCTGTGGATCCCCGGGACCGCGTCGGGGTATTCGGATTGACATAGGAGAGTGTCTGTAATACAATGTATTACATGAAGACAGGAACACTGACCATACGCCTGGACAAAGAGCTCGGAGAGCTGCTGGCGAAGGCAAGCCGGAGGACGGGGAAGAACCGCAGCGAGATCGTTCGCGAAGCCCTGCGCCGCCAGGTCCGCCTGGAGGCTTTTGAAGATTTGCGGCGCCGGATCATGCCCTTCGCCGAAGCCCGCGGCTACCTCACCGATGAGGATATCTTCGCTAAGATCCCATGAGGGTCTTCCTCGACACCAATGTCTTCGTCGCCGCGACGGCCGCGCGGGGTCTCTGTGTGGACGTGCTGCGCGACATCCTCGGTCATCACGACCTGGTGGCCTCCGAGGAGTTGATCGTCGAGATCGATCGCGTCTTGCGGGGGAAACTGGGCGTTCCTGAGGGTGTTATCGCCTATGCAATCGCCCTCATCAGGGAATGCGCCCGATGTTCCGAGCCGTCGGGGGAGTGCGATGTGCCGGTCGACGACCCCGGGGACAGGGCCCTGGTCTCGGCTGCGCTGGCGGCGGGCGCCGACCTCTTCGTCACCGGCGACAAGGAACTGCTTCTCATCGGAAAGCTGGGGCCGATGGAGATGGTCTCACCTCGGTCTTTTTGGGAACGGATGCGGGGCCCCGCCGATCGATGAAGGACATCGGACCGGTCCGACCGGTACTCCGGCTTACCAGCGGTCGCGGCGGACGAGGTCCGCGAGCAGGCGCCGCTTCTTCGGCGGTTCGGCGTCGTCAGGGCAGCCGAGTGGCGTGAACGCGACCGGGATGACCTCGGGCGGCAGGCCGAGCACGTCGCGGGCCGCCGCGGGATCGAAGGCCCCGACCCAGCAGGTGCCCAGCCCCTCCTCGGCCGCGGCCAGAACGATGTGCGTCATGACGATCGAGGCGTCGACCTCGGCAGCGTTCCAGCCGTCATACTTGCGGACCCAGCCCTCGGAAGGCACGGCGCAGACCGCCAGGAGCAGGGGCGCCTGGACGAACCACTGGCGTGGATAGATGCGGCCGAGCTCGGCCTCGCGGCCCGCGGTCGTAATGACGACGACCCGGAAGGGCTGGCGATTGGCCGCCGTCGGGGCCATGCGCGCGGCCTCGAGGATGCGGGCTAGCTTCTCCTCGTCGACCGGCTCGGATTTATAGGCGCGGACGCTGTATCGGGCCCTGATCAACGCTTGGAAGTTCATTCTCTACTCCTCTTAAATGGGGGACACTTAAATGGGGGACATGATACCCATTTCCCAATTATTTCCCAGGCCGCACGAGGCCTGCCGGCGGGCGAAAAATAGGAAATGGGTATCATGTCCCCCATTTAATCACCTTCCAGGACAAAGAGGTAACGGCCGCCGCCGGTCTTGATGCGGATGGCGCCGTCCTTGTCCGCGCCGTCGGCGATCCCGTCGATGCCGGCGTGGAATTTACCGCCGGCCCAGACCGTCCGGCCGCCCTCCGTGACCGTGATGTTGCGGATGCCGAGCTTGGGAATGACGACCTCGGCCTCCGAGCCCATGGGCACGGTCACCTCGACCCGCACGGTCCGCTCCGTCCGCGACCAGGCGCAGGCGACCTCACCCCGCACCGTCACCGTCGAGCCGGAGGCGTGATTCAGGTCCCGGACCATCTGCGGCGCGATGAGGACCTTCTCGAATCCCGACGTCCCCGGTGCCAGGTTGATCCCGGCCAGGGCCTTGTAGAGCCAGGAGCCGACGCTCCCGAACATGGGGTGGTTGTGCGAGTTCATGGACGGCCCCTCGCGCCTGTTCCACAGCTCCCAGAGGGTCGTCGCGCCGTTGGCGATCATGTATCCCCAGCTCGGGAAGTCCGTCTTGCAGGCGATGTCGTAGGCCAGGTCGGCGTTCCCGTTCCTGGTCAGCAGCTCCATGATGTATTTCGTGCCGATGATCCCCGTCGTCAGGTGCGAATTGTGCTTATAGACGATGTCGTCGAAGAGCCGGCCCGAGGCGCCGCCCTGCTTCTCCGTGGGGAGATCGAGGAAGAGGGCTAGCGTGTTGGCCGTCTGCGTGCCGTCGGCATAGTCGCCGGTCTTCGGGTCGTAGAACTCCCGGTTGAAGGCGACGCGGATCTCGGCCGCCAGCTTGTCGTAGAGGGCCGCGTCCGCGGTCTTGCCGACAACACGTGCCACGTCGGCCAGGACCTTGGCGTCATAGTAATAATAGAACGACGAGACGATCGCGCCGGGGCACTTCTCGATGGCCACCCAGTCGCCGTAGTGGCTCCATTTGAGGACGCCGTTCTCGGCCGTCGACCTCAGGAACTCGACGTATTTCCTGAGACCGTCGTAATGCTCCTCGAGGACGCGCGTGTCGCCGTAGTATTGGTACATGTACCAGCAGATCAGGGGATAGGCCGTGCCCCAGGCCGGGTCGGCCGGCCGCGAGCCCCAGATGTGGGGCACCGTGTCCGTGATCCGCCCCTTCTCGTCCTGGACGTCGCGGATGTCGCGGACGAAGTTCGTGTAGAACGCGGCCATGTCAAAGTTCATGATGGCTTCTTCGGCCGTGCCCTGGGCGTCGCCCATCCAACCCATGCGCTCGTCGCGCTGGCTGCAATCGGTCGGGATGCTGTGGAGGTTCGTCTTCTGGCCCCAGGTGATGATCCGCTGCAGACCGTTGAGGACGTCCTTGGAGGCGGCGAAGCTGCCGATGGGGTCGACGGCCGTGTGGACGACGCGGCCGCGGACGCTGTCGAGCTTGGGCGTCCCGGGGAATCCCGTGACCTCGACGTAGCGGAAGCCGTGGTAGGTGAAGCGCGGCTCCCACGTCTCTTCGCCCTCGCCCTTGAGGATGTAGTGGTCTTCGGCCTGCGCCGAGCGCAAGGTCTCCTGATTGAGGGTTCCGTTCTCGTAGAGGAGCTCGGCGAAGCGCAGCCGGACGTCGGTGCCGCGTGGTCCCTCGACCCGGAGACGGGCCCAACCGCTGAAGTTCTGGCCCATGTCGAAGACGTAGACGCCGGGGAGAGGGGAGGTCATCCTGAACGGCACGATCGTATCGACGACCCGGATGGCCGGCATCAACTGGGCCGAAAGGACCCCGGCCGGGCCCTTGACGGTCTCGGCCGCGGGCCAGGCCTCGTCGTCGAAGCCGGGGCGGTCCCAGCCGGGCGTCTCGCGGCGGGCGTCGTAGGACTCGCCGTTGTAGATGCTGTCGGCGAAGATGGGGCCGTCGGCGGCTTTCCAGGAGGCGTCGCTGGCGACGCTTGCGGTCGAGCCGTCCTCCATCTCGACATTCAGCTGGAAGAGCAGGACCCGCGACTTGTACCAGCCTTCGCCGAGCATTACGGCGACGGCGTTGGCGCCGTCGCGGAGGGCCATCGTGACGTCGTATGTCGCGTAGAGGACGCGTTTGTCGTAGGTCGTCCAGGCCGGATCGAGGACGTGATCGCCGACCTTCCGGCCGTTCAGGCGGAGCTCGTAGTAGCCTAGGCCGGCGATGTAGGCCCGGGCCCTCTTGACCCGTCCCTTGAGGGCGAATTCCTTGCGAAGCTGGTTCTTGTTGCCGATCCAGACGCCCTTCCAGTCGCTTTTATCGAAGAGCCCGGTGTCGATGCGGGCGGTTTCGCTCCAATGGCTTTCGCGGCCGTCCCGGTCCCAGTTGCGGACCTTCCAGAAGTAGGACTTGCCGCTCTCGAGGGCCTTGCCGGCGAACGGGACCTGGATCGATCCGGCCGAGGCGACCTTGCCGCTGTCCCAGACGTCTCCCGCGGCGGCCTGGGGATCGGTCGAGACGACGATCTGATAGGCCGATTGGATCTGGCCGCGCTCCGCGTGCCCGATGACCCAGAAGAAGCGGGGCTTGGCCATGTCGATGCCCATGGGATCGACGAGGTACTCGCAGCGCATCGACGCCGGGGCGAGCGGTCCGGCGCTTTCGGCGGCGGCCGAGGGAATGAAGGCGAAAACCGTGAGCAGTGCGAGTGCGGCCAGATCGAGGCCCGTGCGGATCCTGCGGCCGGGACGGGGAGACGGGGTCATGTGGAACCTCCTGCGGATTTGGCTTCTCCTAATTACCACAGCCTCTATCGGGGGGTCAATCAGGGAGGGAATCGGGGACATGAACGAATTCTCCGGAATTCGTATCGTGTACCCGATTTCCGGCGATCGAAAGCGCGCCTTGACGGCTAATGCCGCTTCCTGTAATATTAGCCATCCCCGGTGGGGCTGTAGCTCAGTTGGGAGAGCGCTTGAATGGCATTCAAGAGGTCGCCAGTTCGATCCTGGTCAGCTCCACCACCGAAATAACCCCCGTTCTGCCCTTCTGTTGCCTTACCCCACAAATCCTTGATCGCGAGGAGTTTGTGGGGTACGGCCGCTTGACGGCTCGCTCCCCGGCGCGCTATTGCAAGATCGCGGCCAGGATCTCGAGCTTCATCGGGTCCGCTTTCTTCGTCAATGGGGTTTCGAGCAGGATACCGAGGTTCGTCGCCATGAACAGCCCGGTCTTGGCGGCCGGGATATAGAGGAGGAGGCATCCCGCGCCGATGCCGCCGCCGCCGTGCCCCCAGGCCTCGATCCCCCCGGCCTGGAGATAGCTGAGGCCGAGCCCGTAGACCGGTTCGCCCTTGTCGTTCTTGACCGTCGACATCATCAAGGCGAGGGAGCGCGCGCTCAAGAGCTTGCCGTCCATCAGCCCCGTGATGAACTTCACCGCGTCCACGGGGGCGCAGACGATCCCGTCGTCGCCCTTCATGGACGCGACGTTGGCCTTCTGCATGGGCGTGATGTTCGCGGGTTCCCCGGTCCCGAGGATATCCCAGTAGGAGTCGACGACCGGAAGGCCGTCGAGGTCGGCGGGGGATCGGAGATAGCGAGTTTGTGTCATCCCGAGCGGCTTGAAGATGTGGTCGTTCATATAAGCGACATGGTCGCCCGTGACGGCGTCCGCGATCATGGCCAGGAGCATGAAGTTGGTGTTCGTATAGGCGTAGCGGCTCCCGGGCGGGAACAGCGGCGCTTCGCCCTTGATGTAGCTCAGGTTATCCCTAAGGGACATGGTTTCCAAGGGATGCATGAGGACTCGGGAGACGTATTTGGGGCGCACCGTGTATTCGGGGACTCCCGACGTATGGCTCAGGAGCATGCGTACGGTGACGTCCCCCGCGTTGCTCAGGTCGCCCGCCGCCCAGGCCGGCAGATGGCGCGAGACCGGGTCGTCCAGGCCGAGTTTCCCCTTCTCCGCGAGCTGGAGGATGACCGTGGCCATGAACGTCTTGGCCACGCTCTGCAGATAGTGCATGTGTTCCGGCCGCATAGGAGTCTTGTCTTCGGTCCGGCTATACCCGGCGGCGTCGGCCCACCAGCCCTCCGTCTCCGTTTGGACGGCCACGGCGACACCGGGCAGCCCGATCCCGACATATCTCTCCATGACCGCTCGGACCGCAGCGGCCTTCGAATAGGAGGGATTCAGCTTCGGGTCCGCCTGGCCGGGACTTGATCCGAACGCGACTCCTTGCGCGAGAAAGACGATGATCACGGTCATGGCCAGCGACGGAACGACCGGGTATTTCATGATTCTCCTCTATGGTTCGTGTCGAAGCCGGGGACTCAATGCTTGGGAAGGGGCGGCGGTCCGTCCGGGATGAAGGGCTTGTAGACGATGCCCTTGGTCTTCTCCTTGAATTCGGCCTGGATCGCCTGGACGGTCTTGGCGTCTTCGTAGAGATCCACCATCGTCGCCGCCAGGACCTTGGCGGCATAGACGAGCCCCTTGTGCCCGATGGACATCCCCGAGCAGGCCACTGTCGGCCAGGCGTGCCAGGGAGCGTCGAGAGGTGCCGTCGTGACGCTCAGTCCCAGCATGGGCACGACCCAGCTGACGTCGCCGACGTCCGTCGATCCTCCCTCGGGGTCGGACTTCGGGGCCGCCCAAGGCTGGACCTTGCCGTCGAGGCCCTTGGGCTCGACGCCGGTAGCCCGCTGGATCTCCTTGGCGAACTCCTGCTCCTCCGCGGTGAACGGGACCGGGCCGAGCCACTCCAGGTTCGCGAACACGACCTTTGCCCCAGCCATGTTGACCAGCGTCTCCCAGTCTCCGCCTTGGACCGTGATCTTCGCCTCGGACTCGGCCATGAGCGCCGCGCCCTCGGCGATCTTGCGGACGCGCGCGAGCAGATGTTCGACGCCGGCCCCCTTCGAGTCGCGGAGCCAGCACCAGAGCTTGGCGTAGGCCGGCACGACGTTCGGGACGTCCCCGCCGCTCAGGATCGAGTAGTGCATGCGCACCGTGGGCCTGACGAATTCGCGCATGCGGTTGAGGCCCGTGGTGAAGAACTCCAGGGCGGCCACGGCGCTGCGGCCGTTCCAGGGATCGGCGGCAGCGTGGGCGGTCCGGCCGCTGAACTCGACGATGAAGTCGATGATAGCCTGGGAGCTGTCGACGGCGACCTGGGTTTTGTCGCCGGGGTGCCAGTTCAGGCAGACGTCGAGGTCCTTGAAGACCCCGTCGCGGACCATGTAGATCTTGCCGCCCACCGCCTCCTCGGCCGGGGTGCCGTAGAACTTGATCGTCCCCTTGAGCTTGCCGGCGGCCATGAGGTCCTTGACGGCCAGGGCCGCGCCGAGGGCTGCCGTGCCGAGCAAGTTGTGGCCGCAGCCGTGGCCCGGCGCGCCGGCTTCAAGGACCTCCTTCGACGCGAGCGCTTTCTGCGACAGGCCCGGCAGGGCGTCGTATTCACCAAGGATGCCGATGACCGGCTTGCCCTCTCCGTAGCTGGCCACGAACGCCGTCGGCAGGCCCGCGATCCCGCGCTCGACCTTGAAACCCTGCTTCTCGGCGTAGGCCGCGAGCGCTTCCGCCGAGCGGACTTCGAGCAGGGCGGTCTCGGCGAAGGCCCAAACCTGGTCGCTGAGCGCGATGATCTCGGTCTTGTGCCTTTCGATCGAGGCGACGGCCTCCTCTTTCTTCTTGATAGAGGCGCCGGCCGCCAGCTGCGATACGATCAGCAGCCCGGCGAGCGCCGCCGCGGCTCTGGGAAGATACTTTTTCACGGTCAGCCTTCCTTTCCCGACGAGCCCGGACCGGCCGCCTTTTTCGCCCGGGACGCTGCGCCGAGGTTCAGGACGTTGTAGACCATCGCCCCGATCCAGAAGAGGAACCAGACGACAGCGAAGACGATCCGCAAGGCCTTCTCGCCCCCGCCGAGCTCGATCGTCTTGTCGCCGAGGTTCAGGATGTAGAAACCGGCCCACAGCCCGACGATCGACACGATCAGCCAGAAGATCGAGTGGGCCCGGGATTTGACGGCCGTACCCTGCTTTCTGTTGTTCATTGAGATGCCTCCGTTTGCCCCCTTTGTAGTCCAATACCGCAGGCCGAGTCAACAAGTCCCCCCGAGAGCCGAAAGATATTTCGGCCCCGTCCTTGCCGTCCCCCGACACAACTCATAGAAGGAGACCACCCATGAGTAGCAGAAAAGACGCCCGCCGGGACGAATGGGACGCGCGCTTCGTGGAGAAGCCGGTCCGGCGCAGGGGCTCCGGCCGCAACCAGGGGATCATGCTCATCCTTCTCGCCGTCGGCATCCCGCTCGTCGCCTTCTTCATCCAGGTGGACGGCGCCCTGAGGTTTTCCTCGAAGGACATGGTCTTCGAGAGGACCCTGACCGCGGCCGAGCAACAGGAGATCCGCGCCGCCGTCGACAAGCACAAGGCGAAGCTCGACACGGTCCAGAGGATCGTCGAAGAGATCAAGGAGACCTACCGGGGGGAGACGGGCGCGAGCTACGACCGCGACGCCTGGATCGTTCAGGTCAAGGAAGGCCTGGCCATCCCCTATAAATACGTCCTGGGCCTCGGGGCCCTGCTCTTCCTCGTCGGGATCGTTAAGCTCATCCTCTAGCAGGACGGGGAACCGTCACTTCGCCGGCGCCGGGGGTTCGGCCGGGGCCGGGATCCCGCCGCGGAACAGCCGGACCGTCTCGGGATGGAACAGGATGATCATCGAGTAGACGCCGAGGGCCGTCCCGAAGGGGACGTGCGGCAGGCTGATGAACGAGATGACGAGCATCAGGATCCGGGCCCATTCCCTGTGTTGAATGAGCCCGAAGCCGCCGATGATCTGGGGCAGGCCGATAAGCCCGATGAACGCGCTGACGAAGAGCCCGATGAGCCGGAGGACGCCCGGCTCGACGTCGACGTTGGGGATCTGCGCCACGCCGAAGAAGACGAGAAAGGCGAAGAGCGCCAGGCAGAGGCAGAACGCCCCGAAGACGATCCACAGGATCCCGATGACCTTGACGTGATCTTTCATGCGGCACCGCCTTTCCGCCTCATTATACACAACCGGGGGCCCGGGGGCATTCTATTGCAATCTTGCCCTTTATAGCGGAGAATGGAGCGCCCTTGAGGAGGGCGGCGGATGACGGTGCTTCTGACGATGTTCCTTTCGGCGGCCTCCTTCCTCTTCGTCCTCGCCGTCAGCCCGGGCCGGGCCGCCGATGGGATCTCCCTGAGCACGGATAACGAGATCGTACTGACGCCCGAGGAGCGGGCCACGGTTCTCCGGGGGAAGATCGTTCTCAGGACCATACCCTCACCCGGCCGGGCGGGAAGGACCTATGAGGCCATCGGGCTCATCCAGGGCACGCTCGAAGAGGCCGTGTCCGTTCTGACGGATTTCGAACGGTATCCCGAATACATGCCCAACGTCTCGGCCTCCAGGGTCTGCGAGCGGGTCGAGCCTTGCTCGGTCATCGAGACCACTCTTCACCTGCCTCTCGGCGTGAAGAAACAGTACCGCCTCCGGTACACGGGATCGCGGGAAGAAGATGGGTTCAGGCTGAGCTGGGAGATGATGCCGTGGCCGGAGCTCAAGCCGAGCCAAGCGATCGCCGACACGTCGGGCTTCTGGCTCGTCCGGGCCTTCGAAGAGGGCGGCCTGATCGTCGTCTACCGCATTTATACGGACCCCGGCCACGTCCCTCTCGGTTTGAAGGGGATCGCCCAAGGCGTGGCCAAGCGTAAGATCCCGGACGGGATCGTCAAGCTGCGGGAGAGGGTTCGGAGCGTTTTCGGCCCCGTCGCCAAATAGCTGCGGCTCTCAGAATTCCTGGCCGTATCTTCCCGCCGAGCCGAGGACCTCGCGGTTCTTCCTCTTGTACATCTCGATGAGAGCCGTCCGGGCCGGGCCCAGATATTTCCGGGGATCGAACTCGCCCGGCGATTCGGCGAAGACTTTGCGGACGGTGGCCGTCATGACCATGCGCCCGTCGGTGTCGATGTTGATCTTGCAGACGGCCGACCGGGCCGCCTGGCGCAGCTGCTCTTCGGGGACGCCGATGGCGTCCTTCATCTTGCCGCCGTACCGGTTGATCGTGGCCACGGCCTCCTGGATGACCGACGATGAGCCGTGGAGGACGATGGGGAAGCCGGGGATCTTCTTCTCGATCTCGGCCAGGATGTCGAACCGCAGGGGCGGCGGGACGAGAATGCCGCGCTCGTCGCGGGTGCACTGCTCGGGCTTAAATTTGTACGCGCCGTGGGAAGTACCGATGGAGATGGCCAGGGAGTCGACGTTCGTTCGCTTGACGAAATCGACGACCTGTTCGGGATGCGTGTAGGTCGACTTCTCGGCCTGGACGTCGTCCTCGATCCCGGCCAGCTGCCCGAGCTCGCCCTCGACCGAGACGCCGAGCGGCCGGGCGAAATCGACGACCAGGCGCGTCAGGGCGATGTTGTCCTCGTAGGCGAGGTGCGAGCCGTCGATCATGACCGACGAGAAACCGTTGTCGATGCAGGACTTGGCCAGCTCGAACGTGTCGCCGTGGTCGAGGTGGAGCGTGATGGGGATGGCCTGGTCCGCGCCCTGGGCCTTCTCCATCTCCCGGGCCATGCGGACCGCGCCTTCGGCCATGTACCGGAGGAGCGTCTGGTTGGCGTACTTCCGGGCGCCGCTCGAGATCTGGAGGATGACCGGCGATCGTGTCTCGACGCAGGCCGTGATGATGGCCTGGAGCTGTTCCATGTTGTTGAAGTTATAGGCCGGCACGGCGTACTGCCCGGCGAAGGCGCGCCGGAACATGACGTTGGTGTTGGCCAGGCCGATATCTTTGTAGGATATGGGCATCGTCGTCTCCTTGGATGAGGTCCGGGGATACGGGAATCATACCCCATCGCGGAGGCTTTTCAAAGGCTTGTCATTTTGAAAAGCCTCTGGTATAAACCGGGCATGACCACCAAACGCCTCATCGTCGTCGTCTGTCTCGCCGCCGCCATGACCGCCGGGCTCGCGGCCCAGGCCAGGATCGAGGTCGTCAAGAGCGGCGATGCGTTCGCCTTCCAGGCCGGGGGGGTCGTTATCGCGAAGATCGTTCCCTTCGTCGAGAAGGGCATCGCCGCGACCGACGCCGTCCGCGAGATCGGGCCGGGCTTCTTCGAGTGGACCCGGACCTTCGCGTGCGAAGGCCAGGACTACGTCCGGCCCGTGCGTTTGAGCCTGGCTCTCGAAGCCCTCTATGCATCCCGCTACAGTCTCATCCCGGCCGTGATGTACGACGGCAACGCCTGGGGCACGGGGCTCGAGCCCAAGGGCTTCGTAAAGGATGGCAAGCCGTGGACTTTCGCCTTCCACCGCTCTTCGATCCCCGGCGCGACCTACTCCGAATCGGAAGCCTGGTCGGTCGGTCTTTTCAGCGCGCCCGGCCAGGTCCTGGGCGGCTTCTCGTGTTCGCTCGAGCCGCTCGCGGCGAGGACGGTCCACCGGCTCGTCTGGCCCGAGGAGGAGACGCCTCAGGTCTATGCCAACCGTGACGCCTATGCGGAGGCTTTCCAGGGCGACCTGAGGATGTCGCGCGGCCAGACGATCGCGCTCAAGGCCTGGATCGTCGTCGGGCCCGTCGCCGTGCCGCGGCACGGCTGGCACGGACTCGTCGATGCCGCGTGGGCCCTCGGCTCCAAGCCGGTCAGGCCGCGCTTCGAGCCGGAGGAGCTCTGGGAGCTGGGCATCCAGTTCGCCGGCGACAGTCTCTGGGCGGAGGAGAAGGGCTTCAACGGTTTCTCCATCGGCCTGCGCTGGGACCCCCAGGAGCAGGGCTGGATCCAGAGACAGTCCTGGAAATACGAGATCGGCTGGGCCGGGCAGAATATCTCCCTGGCCAACGCGATGCTGGCCGATTACCTCCTGTCGAGGGAGAAAACCTCGCTCGACAAGGGTATCCGCTGCCTCGAGACGTGGCTGCGGAACGCGCGGCTGAAGAACGGGCTCTTCCGCTGTCACTACGACTATCTCATCGGTCTCGAGGACCCCAAGAACGAGGTCCAGGACGCCTGCAACCTCGGCCATGCCGCGCAGGGCTACTTCGAGGCCTTCGACCTGGCCGCCCGCTGCGGGCTGAGCAAGCCCGAGTACCGCAACGCCGCCCTCGGCGTCTGCGACTTCGCCGTCAAGGCCCAGAAGGCCGACGGCCGCTTCGGCAAGGCCTGGACCAACGACGGCAAGGCCGTCGACCCCGAGGGCACGATCGGCGCCTTCCTCATCCCGCCGCTCGTCACGGCCTACCGCGCGACGCACAAGGCCGCCTATCTCCAGGCGGCGGAGCGCGCCTACGCATTCTACATCGGGGAATACGTCCGCAACGGCTTTACCACGGCTGGGGCGCTCGACACGCACTGCATCGACAAGGAATCGGCGACGCCGCTGCTGAAGGGCGCCCTCGAGCTCTACGACGTCACGCGGAAGGAGATGTACCTGCGCCAGGCCGAGGACGTTTCGTACTATCTCGCGACCTGGCAGTGGTCCTACTCGGTGCCCTACGCCGAGGGGACGGTCCTGCGCGAGATGGGGTACGATACTTTCGGCGGAACGGCCGTCTCGACGCAGCACCACCATCAGGACCCCTATGCGCTGATCATCGTCAACGACTGGCTCAAGCTGGCCGAGCTGACGGGCAAGCCGCAGTGGCGCGAACGGGCCCTGGCGGCCTGGGCCAACGGGACGATCGGCATCTCGGGCGGCGACCTCGTCGTCATGGGCAAGAAGCGGCCCTACGGCAGCCAGGACGAGGGCTTCCTGCACACGCGCTGGCTGCAGCCCTTCGCCGTCAGCCAGTGGCTCGTCGCCTGGCCGTCGGCGTTCCGGCTCGAGACCCTCCGCCAGAACCGCAACTGGACCGTGTTCAACAAATAAACGACCAAAGAAGGGACCAGGTCTTCGCAAACGCCAATTTTCCCCTGGAGATGCGAAGACCAGGTACTTCGCGGCGGCAGGGAATAATAGGAAATAGGTATCATGTCCCCCATTTTTAAGGCCTTCGTCGTTCTCGCACTTCTCTTTCCCGCGATCGCCTGCGGCCGGGACGAGCGGCCTTTTTCCCCGACCGCCCCGGACCGCACTCCGCCTGCGCCTCTTTACCGTGACCCGGTCTTCGACGGCGCGGCCGACCCGTCGCTCATCTGGAATGACCGGGAACGGGCCTGGTGGATCTTCTACACCAACCGCCGGGCCAACGCCGTCGACGCCCAGGACGGTGTCCGCTGGTGCCACGGCACCGACATCGGCATCGCGTCTTCGACCGACGGTGGCCTGACCTGGACCTACCAGGGGACGGCCAAGGGGCTCGAGTTCGAACCGGGGCGCAACACGTTCTGGGCGCCCTGTCTCGTCGAGCACGGCCGGACCTACCACATGTTCGTCGCCTACGTCCGGGGCGTCCCGGCCGACTGGAGCGGCGACCGGCACATCGTCCATTACACCAGCCGCGACCTCGTCGACTGGAAACACGAGGGCATCATCCCCTTGAGCTCGGAGCGGGTCATCGACGCCTTCGTCCATGCCAAGCCGTCCGGCGGCTGGCGGATGTGGTACAAGGACGAGGCGAACGGTTCCCACATCTATGCCGCCGACAGCGAAGACTTGTCCACGTGGACCGTCGCCGGACCGGTCGTCGCGGACAAGGCTCAGGAGGGCGCGGCGGTCTTCTGGTGGCAGGGTTCTTACCGGATGCTCGTCGACCGCTGGCAGGGGATGGGTGTCCTGAAGTCGGACGATCTCGTGAATTGGACCGAGCAGCCGGGGACGATCCTCGGCGTGCCGGGGACGCGCCCCGACGACGGCGACATCGGCCGCCACGGCGAGGTGGTCGTCCAGGGCGCGGAGGCCTATCTCTTCTACTTCACCCATCCCTTCGGACCCAAGGCGCACACGGAGCCGGGCAAGCACCGCTCTTCGCTTCAGGTCGCCCGCCTGGAGTTTCGGGACGGTGCGCTCACCTGCGATCGCGACATGCCCTTTGCGCTCGCACTCCTGCCGCCGAGCGGCTTCAAGCCCGCGAAGAGACCGGAGAGCCCGCTTACCCTTGAAACGCCCGACGCCAAGCTTGCCGTCGCCTTCGACTGGGCCAAGGACCAGGCGCTCGACTATGTTTTCCCGGCCGCCGTCCACGGCGATCCCGTCGGCGACTGGTACGAGGCCGCCCTGCCGTCGCGCTTTGCCTTCTGCATGCGCGATGTCTCACATCAGGCCACGGGGGCCCACGCCCTCGGCCTGGCCGCTTTCAACCGCAACATGCTGGGCGAGTTCACCCGTGGCGTCAGCGCGTCGCGCAATTATTGCTCCTACTGGGAGATCGACAAGTGTAACCGGCCGGCCCCGGTGGACTACAAGAGCGACAAAGACTTCTGGTACAACCTGACGGCCAACTTCGACGTCCTCGACGCCTGCTGGCGGCAATTTCTCTGGACGGGCGATCCGGCCTATGTCACGGACCCGGCTTTTCTCGAATTCTACCGCCTGACCGTCGGGGAATATATCGAGGCTTGGGACAAGGACGGCGACGGGATCCCCGAGCATCGTCCCGAATACGGCTACCGCGGGCTCGGCGGCTACGACGAGGGGCCGTTCTCCGACAGGGCCCTCCACGCTTCCGATCTCATCGCCGCGATGGCCCGGGCCTTCGATTCCTATGGCCGGATCCTCCGGCATGTCCACGAACTCGAGGGGAACCCGCAGACCGGATCGCCCTTCTTCGAACGGGCGGAGGGTCTGAGAAAGCTCTACGAGGAAGGATGGTGGAGCGATGAGAAGGGGAGGTATGCCGACGGCCGCGTCCAGGGCGGCGCGCTCGTCTACCAGGATTTGATCTGGAACGGCGTCTTCCCGCTCTACTTCGGGTTAATCCCAGCCGGTCCCAGGCGCGACGCGACGCTCCGCCGTATCCGGGACGCGGTGCCCGAGGGGATAGAGATCGAATCGTACCTACCCGAGATCCTCTATCGCTACGGAGAAGACGAGGTCGCCTACGCCCGGATCCTCGCCCTCGCGGACCCGGCCAAGGAGCGCCGCGAGTATCCCGAGGTCCCGTTCGCCGTCGTGGGTGCCATCGCAACGGGTCTCATGGGCGTCCGGCCCGATGCCACGGTGCGCACGGTCGAGACGCGCTCCGGGCTCATTTCCGAAACGCCGTGGGCCGAGCTGCGTAACCTGCCGGTCTTCGATGGCCTCGTCGACATCCGTCATGAGGCGAGGCACAGCACAACACTCACAGCTCGCTCGGGCGGAGCGTTCGTTTGGAGGGCTGTCTTCGAGGGCGTTTGGGACGAATTGACGGTGGACGGCGTCGCCCGGAAGGCGGAGCGTGGGGTGGACGAGGCCGGCCGCGCCCTCTCGTGGGTGGACGTCCCGATGTCCGCCACCCGACAGGCAACCGTCTCGGCGGGAAAATAGTCGGTGAACGGGTATTGTGTCCCCGAATTGATGTGTCCCCGAATTGATGGAGGCGTCATGGACAGAAGAAGAGCGTTGATCATTACCCTGATATTCGTGAGTCTGTCCGCCGGGGCGTCAAACGAGTTTTCTGCTCCGAAGGCGTTCTCCGGCCCGAACGCCGACGCCGCCCCCGCGCGCTGGACGGCCGAAAAGGCCAACGCCTGGGCCGGCGGCCAGCCGTGGGCCCTTGGCTGCAACTACATCCCGCGGACGGCGATCAACTCGCTCGAGATGTGGCAGGCGGAGACCTTCGACCCCCTGATCATCGATCAGGAGCTCGGCTGGGCCGAGGACCTCGGCTTCAACTCGGTCCGGGTCTTCCTGCATTATCTCCTCTGGCAGAAGGATGCGGGCGGGTTCCTGCGCCGGCTCGAGCGCTTCCTGGAGATCGCCGACCGTCACCACATCGGGACGCTGTTCGTCCTCTTCGACGACTGCTGGAACCCCAAATTCGCCGCGGGGCCGCAGCCGGCGCCGCGTCCGGGCGTCCACAATTCGGGCTGGGTCCAATGTCCGGGTCCCGAGCTTATCGAGAGCCCGGCGCGCTGGGGCATCCTCGAGGCCTATACGAAGGGGGTCGTCGGATTCTTCCGGGAGGACCGGCGGGTCCTGGCTTGGGACCTCTACAACGAACCGGGGAACTCCGACTACGGATCGCGATCGCTGCCGCTGGTCCGGAGCGTCTTCGCCTGGGCCCGCGCGGCCGGCCCGGCCCAGCCCCTGACCGTCGGCCTCTGGGACGAATCGAAGGACCTCGCGGAGCTCAACCGGTTCCAGGCCGAACAGTCGGACATCATCTCGTTCCACTCCTACCAGACGCGGGCCGATGCGGAAAAGCGGATCGCGGCCATGAAGGCCTTGGGCCGCCCGGTCGTCTGCACCGAGTACATGGCCCGGACGGCCGGCAGCCGCTTCGAGGAGATCCTGCCGCTCTTCAAGGCCCACGACATCGGGGCCATGAATTGGGGCTTTGTCAGGGGCAAGACGCAAACGGTCTTCCCCTGGGGTTCGAAGGAAGGCGGCCCGGAACCGGCAGTCTGGTTCCACGACGTCCTGCGGCCCGACGGGGCCCCCTACATCCCGGCCGAGGCGGAGCTTATCCGCCGGCTTGCGGGCCAGACCGGACTCGGACCGGAAGCGCGGCCGGAGGCCGTCCGCGAGCCCTTCCACGCCTGGACCCTCACGCCGCCCCTCGGCTGGAACAGCTGGGATTCGTTCGGCCAGGCCGTGACCGAGGCCGAGGTCAAGGCCAACGCCGACTTCATGGCCGCGAAGTTGGCCAAGCTCGGCTGGCGCTATGTCGTCGTCGACATCGAGTGGTCGGAGCCGCAGCGGCTCGGCCCGGACTATCCGGTCCGCTCGAAGTCGGAGATCGACGCGTTCGGCCGGTTCATCCCGGCTGTGGAGAGGTTCCCATCGGCCGCGGACGGGCGCGGCTTCAAGCCGCTTGCCGACTACGTCCACCGCAAGGGCCTGAAGTTCGGCGTCCACATCGTCCGAGGCATCCCTCGCCTCGCGGTCGAGCGGAACACGCCCGTCGAGGGCACGTCCTACCGCGCCGCCGACATCGCCGACAAGGTCGATTTCTGCGACTGGAACGAGGACCAGTGGGGCGTCGACATCGCCAAGCCGGGCGCGCAGGAGTGGTACGACTCGGTCTTCCGCCAGCTTGCCGCGTGGGGCGTCGATCTCGTCAAGGCCGACGACCTCTGCTATCGCGGCGAGGAAGTCGCGATGCTGCGCCGGGCCATCGACCGGACGGGCCGGCCCATCGTCCTGAGCCTGTCCTACGGCCCGATGCCGCTCGACAAGTGCGGCGAGCTCGTCGCGAACGCGAACATGTGGCGTCTGCTCGGCGACCTCTGGGATTACTGGGACCAGGTCCGGCCGGCCTTCCGCAGGCTCCACGACTGGGCGCCTTTCGCCGGGCCCGGCCACTGGCCCGACCCCGACATGCTGCCGCTCGGCCATCTGCGCTTTCTCCCCGAGGGCTGGTCGAAGAACGTGACCATGAACCGGGGCTACTTCGAGATGGTCTCGCACGGCGGCCGCGAGGACGTGCCGAATTTCCTGACGCGCGACGAGCAGCGGACGGTCATGACCCTGTGGACGATCGCCCGGTGCCCGTTGATGTTCGGCGGACACCTCCCGGCGAGCGACGCCTGGACGATGTCGCTCATCACCAACGCCGAGGTCTTGGCCGTCAACCAGAGGAGCCGGGCCAACCGGCAGCTCTTCCACGCCAACGGGCTGGCGGCCTGGGCGGCGGAGTCGGCCGACGGAAAAGCCAGATACGTCGCCGTCTTCAACACGAGCGACAGGGGAGCGCACGGCCCGGAGGCGGGGATCGCCGTTCCGGTGCGGTTGGCCGACGCCGGCCTCGCCGGGAAAGTCGCCGTCACGGACGTTTGGAGCGGGAAGCGCCTCGGCGTTTTCGAGGGGGAGTTCGCGCCGCTCGTCCCGTATCACGGCGCCGGGTTGTACCGTCTGGCGCCGGTCAAATCCAGATAAGATATGAAAGAAGGGACCAGGTCTTCGCAGATTCAGGCGGGAAGGCGGGTTTGCGAAGACCTGGTCCCTTCTTCCCGCTCTGTCGGCTTGTCCCCCCGCTTCGGGGGCGACCCCGTTTAGGGTAAAATAGCCTCCGACATGCACATCACGCTCGCCTACGGCAAGACGGGATTGCCGCTCGAGCTCGACGACGCGCTCGACGTCACCGTCGTCGAGCCGACGTACGTACCCGCGCTCCCCGACCCGGCCGCCGCCGTCCGCAACGCCCTCGCCTCGCCCCTC
>JBGSUG010000362.1:0-4487 GCA_041736225.1 Candidatus Aminicenantales bacterium
GTATTCAGACATAAGCCAAGCATGGCAGCGGGTTTGAACAAGATCAAGGGAGCCAGGCTCCGCGAACGGGACATCCGGAACCTCGCCGCCGTCGTCATCGACAATCGCGAAGCCGCGGTCGTCGCCTACGTCGGCAACGTCGGGTTGGAGCGCCGGGAGGAGGAGGGCCAGAGCGTCGACATCCTCCGCAGCCGGCGTAGCACCGGGAGCATCCTCAAGCCGTTCCTTTACGCGTCCATGCTCAAGGAGGGCGGCTTGACGCCGGTCACCCTGGTCGCCGACACGCCCGTGCGCTACGAGGGCTTCAAGCCGGAGAACTTCGACCGCCGCTTCCGCGGCGCGGTCCCGGCCCGGGCGGCCCTGGCCTGGTCCCTCAACGTCCCGGCCGTGCGCGAGCTCCGGGATTACGGCATCCCGCGGTTCGCAAACCGGCTGAGGCAGTGGGGGATGACGACCATCGACCGTTCGCCCGAAAACTATGGGCTGACCCTGGTCCTCGGCGGGGCCGAGGGGCGGCCTGTCGAGGTCGCGGCGCTCTACGCCAAGCTGGCCCAGCTCGCGTCGGGAGCGCCCGGCGGCGGGCGGGAAGTGAGGCTGCTGAGAGACGGGGGCGAAGCGCCGTCGAAGATGAGGGAGCTCGGAGCGGCCGCCGCCTACCTCACGCTCCAGGCCCTGACCGCGGTCAACCGGCCCGACGAGGAGGGCTTCTGGCGGAACTTCAGCTCCTCGAAGTGGGTGGCCTGGAAGACCGGCACGAGCTTCGGGTTGAGGGACGCCTGGGCCGTGGGCGTGACGCCCAACTACACGATCGGCGTTTGGTCCGGGAACGCCGATGGCGAGGGCAAGCCGGGCTTGACGGGGCTCGGCGCCGCGGCGCCGGTGCTCTTCGACCTGCTGGGGCTCGTCGACGGCGGCGGGGCGATCGTCCGGCCCCCGTCGGGGTTCAAGGAGATCCGGGTCTGCGCCGATTCCGGGTACCTGGCGACGGAGCTGTGCCCCGCGGAAACCGTTCTGGTGCCCGCGGAGAGCCGCTTCGACCGGATGTGCTCCTTCCACCAGACGGTCCACCTCGATGCGTCGGGAAGCTTCCGCGTCGACAGCCGCTGCGAGCCCGTCGACCGGATGCGGCACGAGGCCTGGTTCGTCCTGCCGCCCGTCCAGGAATATTTCTACAGGGCGGAGCACCCCGAGTACCGGCCGCTGCCGCCGTTCCGGGCCGACTGCGGCGGCGAGGCGCCGGGCGAGCGGGGCTCCCGGGTGATGAGCCTGGTCTACCCGGAGCCGGCGACGTCGGTCTATGTCCCGATCGGGCTCGACGGCCGGGCGGGCGAGGTCGTCTTCGAGGCCGTCCACAAAGAAGACGGGGCGACCATCCATTGGCATCTCGACGAGCGCTACGTCGCGTCGACGCGGTTCTTCCACCAGATCGCGGCAAGTCCCGAGCCGGGCGAGCACCGGCTCGTACTGACGGACGGCGAGGGCCGGCGGATAGAACGGAAGTTCCGGGTGGTCAGCCCGGCGAGGCGCGGCGACCGCTGACGAGGCGAGCTTCGGCCCGTCCTACTTTTTCATGTCCCTGTCGAAAGCGACCTTGGACGGGGAGAAGTTCATCTGGCGGACGAACTCGAGCGATTCCTTCGCGCCGAATTCGCGGTCCATTGCGTTGTCCTCCCATTCGACCGAGAGCGGGCCGTCGTAGCCGATCGCGTTGAGCTCGCGGATGATCGCGTCGAAGTCGACGTCGCCGTGGCCGAGCGAGCGGAAGTTCCAGCCGCGGCGCGTGTCGCCGAAGGGCAGGAACGAGCCGAGGATGCCGGCCCGGCCGTCGAGGGTCACGGCCACATCCTTCATGTGGACGTGGTAGATGCGGTCGGCGAAATCGCGGAGGAAGAGGTGCGGCTCGATGCCCTGCCAGACGAGGTGGCTCGGGTCGAAGTTGAGGCCGAGGGCGAGCCGGCCGTTGAAGGTGTCGAGCAGGCGCCGGGTCGTGTAGACGTCGAAGGCGATCTCGGTCGGGTGGACCTCGAGGGCGAACTTGACGGCCTGCTCGTCGAACTCGTCGAGGATGGGCGACCAGAGCTCCCGGACGCGCTGGAAGCCGGCCTCGACCGTCTCTTCGGTCGTCGTGGGGAACGAGTACCAGGCCTTCCAGATGGGCGAGCCCATGAAGCCGTTGACGACGTAGCAGCCCATGTTACGGGCGGCCCGGGCCGCGGCCTTCATCTCGTCGACCGCCCACTTGCGGAGGGCCTCGGGCTTGCCCTTGACGGCGTCGGGGGCGAAACCGTCGAGGCGCGGGTCGTACTCGTCGCCGACGCACTGGCCGGCGAGGTGGGCGCCGAGGGCCCAGCACTTGAGGCCGTGCCTCTCGAGGATGCGCTTCCTGTCGCGGACGTAGGCCAGGTCGGTCGCGGCTCTGCGGACGTCCATGTGATCGCCCCAGCAGGCGATCTCCAGGCCGTCGTAGCCCCACGCGCTCACTTTCTTGCAGACCTCCTCGAACGGCAGGTCGGCCCACTGGCCGGTGAAGATCGTAACGGGTCGCGCCATGATGTTCTCCTATCGATTCCTTAATCCATCTTGATCCAGGTCGCGCCCTTGGCCGAGCTGTCGACGCAGGCCTCGATGAAGCGGACTCCGCGGACGCCGTCGTCGATGTTGGGGAAATCGAGGTCGGCGGGGGCGAGCGGCTCGCCGCGGAGCTTTTTGGCCAGGGCGCCGATGAAGGTCGTATAGACGTTGGCGAAGCTTTCGAAATAGCCCTCGGGGTGGCCCGAGGGGAGGCGGGAGAGAGACTGGGCCCGCGGCGACATCGGATCGCGGCCGCGCGAGATCGTCCCGGACGGGCGGTCGGGAAAGGAGACACGGGCCGTGTTCGGCGTCTCCTGGAACCACTCGACGGCGCCCTTGGTGCCGTAGATGCGCAGGCGCAGGGCGTTGTCGTGGCCGGCCGCGATCTGGGAGCTCCAATAGACGCCCTTGGCGCCGCCCTTGTAGTCGACCATGACGGTGGCGTTGTCGTCGAGCGGGCGGCCGGGGCCGAAGCGGTCCAGGCGGGCGCAGAGCGACTCGATCTCGAGACCGGTCATATAGGCGGCCATGAACTCGATGTGGCTGCCGATGTCGCCGACGCAATTGGAGATCCCGGCGAGGGCGGGATCGGTCCGCCAGGCGGCCTGCTTCTGGCCGGTGTCCTCGAGCCTCGTCATCAGCCACTCCTGGGGGTATTCGCCGTTGACGAAGCGGATCTCGCCGATCTCGCCCGCGGCGATGAGGTCCCGGAGGTGCTTGACGAGAGGGTAGCCCGAATAGGCGTAGGTGATGCAGAAGAGGAGCCCGGTCTCGCGGACGAGGCAGGCCAGCTCCGAAGCCTCGGCGGAGCTCGTGGCCAGGGGCTTTTCGCAGACGACGGAAAAGCCATGTTCGAGGGCGATCTTCGCGGCGGGGAAGTGGGTGCTGTTCGGCGTGACGATGCTGATGAAGTCCGGCCGGTCGGGGCGCGCCGCCTCGGCCCGGATCATCTCGTCGAAGGAGCGGTAGAGCCGCTCGCGAGGGAGCCCGAGCGCATCGCCCGCGGCCAGCGTATTCTCGTAGTTCTGGGAGAACGCGCCGCAGACGAGCTCGGCCTTGCCGTCCATGGCGATGGACTTGCGGTGGACGTCGCCGATGAACGAGCCCGGTCCGCCGCCGATCATCCCGTAGCGGAGCTTCGCGGCCTTGCCGCTCGTCGATTGACCTTCGATCATGCTTCCCCTCCCGACGGGAGTCTATTCTTTCGAACCAGAAGGGACCAGGTCTTCGCAGATCAGGCGGGAATTCGCGTTTGCGAAGACCTGGTCCCTTCTTCTTTTATTTTAAGGCTTTGCGGATGCGGTCGGCGGCGAGCTTGGCCTCGGCCGCAACCGTCGGGTCGGCCAGGAGAGACTCGGCCGTTTTGAGCGAAGTGATACAGGGGAATCGGCCGAGAAGGCCCAGGACGAGCTTCTTCTCCTCCGGCCGCGTCGAGACGGACAGGACCTTCAGGAGGTCGGCCGCGGCGCCTTCGGGAGACCGGTCGGGCTCGAGCCCGATCATCCGGATGTATCCGCGAATGCTCAGGATGCGGTGGTTGAGGGCGAGCGACGTCCGGGCGATGTCGAGGACGTCGTCCCGGGCGGCGATGGTCGGCCAGTCGGCTAGGGCACGCACGGCCGCGTCGACGACGGCCTCGTCGGGATCGGCGAGCGCTGTCCGGACGAGGGGAAGGGCCGAGTCGTCGCCGATCTTGCCCAGGATCCGGATCAGGTCCGCTTTCTTCCCCGCGTCCTTCTCGGCCGCGAGTCGCGATTTGACGGCGCTCGAGCGGGCCGTCTCCCTCGGGTTCATGCGGGCGGCCGCCGCGACGGTATCCTGCATGGCTTCGCGGGCCGTCTCGTCGTCGAGCGCGGTGAGAAGAGCGAGCAAAGCCGGGAGGTCCTCCTCGCCGGCGACCGTGCGGAGCGCCGCCG
>JBGSUG010000024.1:0-1849 GCA_041736225.1 Candidatus Aminicenantales bacterium
CAAGTTCCCGGTCCTGCGCTGGGAAAAGAAGCCTTAGATGTCCGTCCAGGGGCTCATCCTCGGCCTTCACAACTTCTGGGCCGGCCAGGGCTGCTACCTGGCCCAGACCTACGACGTCGAGGTCGGCGCCGGCACGATGACACCGGACACCTTCTTCCGCGTCCTCGACAAGCGGCCCTGGCGGGTCGGCTACGTCCAGCCGTCGCGGCGCCCCGACGACGGCCGCTACGGCGAGAACCCGAACCGCGTCCAGAAGCACTTCCAGTACCAGGTCATCATGAAGCCGTCGCCGGCCGACATCCAGGACGTCTACGTCCGGAGCCTCCGCTCGCTCGGCATCGCCCTCGAGGACCACGATCTGCGCTTCGACGAAGACAATTGGGAATCTCCGACGATCGGCGCCTGGGGCGTCGGTTGGCAGGTCATGCTCGACGGCCTCGAGATCTCGCAGTTCACCTACTTCCAGCAGTGCGGAGGCATCGACCTCGCTCCCGTCCCGGTCGAGATCACCTACGGCCTCGAACGGCTGGAGATGTTCCTCGAACAGAAGGACGACATCTACGACCTCGACTGGTCCGCCGACGTCAGCTACCGCGACCTCCGCCTCCGCGAGGAGAAGGAGTTCTCGGAATACAACTTCTCCGCCGCTTCCGTCACCATGCTTCGACAGGCCTTCGGGGCCTGCCAGAAGGAGGCCGCCCGCCTGATCGCGAAAGACCTGCTCCTGCCGGCCTACGACATGTGCCTGAAGTGCTCCCACAACTTCAACCTGCTCGACTCCCGGGGCGCCATCAGCGTCACCGAGAGGGTCAAGATGATCTCCCAGATCCGGGCCCTGGTCAACGAGATCGCCCGGAAATATACCGGCGGGAAGGAAGGCGCCTGATGGAATTCCTCCTGGAGCTGCTGACCGAGGAGCTGCCCGCCTCCCACATCCGCTCGGCCCTGGACCAGCTCGCCGCCGGCTTCCGCAAAGAGCTCGGCGACGCCCGGATCGAGGTCCATTCCCTCGAGGTGCTGGCCACGCCGCGCCGGCTCGTCGTCGCCGCCGATCTCGCCGCGGGACAGGAGGACCGGGAGGAGGTCGTCACCGGGCCGCCGATGGCGATCGCCAAAGCGCCGGACGGGACCCTGACCCCGGCCGGCAGGGGTTTCGCCAGGTCCCAGGGTGTCGAAGAGAGCCTGCTCGAGGCCGTTCGCACGCCCAAGGGCGAGTACTTGGGCTTCAAGAGGAAGTCCCGGGGGACCCCGACCTCCGAGATCCTGGCCGCCGCGGTTCCCCGGATCCTGGGGGCGCTGACCTTCCCGAAGATGATGCGCTGGGCCGAAAGTCCGTTCCGGTTCTCCCGGCCCATCCACGGCCTTCTCTGCGTCTTCGACGGCCGGGTCGTCCCGACAGCCTTCGAAGGCTTCCGGGCCACGGACACGACCGTCGGCCACAGGATCGCTTCGCCGGGCCCGGTCAAGGCCGCGGATCTTGCGTCGTACCGGGCCGTTCTCGAAAAGGCCTCCGTCGTGGTCGATCCCGAAGTGCGCAAGAAGATGATCGTCGACCAGATCGAGGCCGCCCTGGCCCCGCTCGAAGCCGGGACCTATCCGGACCCCGGCCTGCTCGACGATCTGACCCTCAACGTCGAACATCCGCTCGTCGTTTTCGGGGCGTTCCCCGCGGACTTCCTCAGCCTGCCGCTCGAGGTCCTGGCCACAACCATGCGCGAAGGCCAGAAGCTCTTCTCCGTGGTCAAGGACGGGAAGCAGCTGCCGTATTTCCTCGGCGTCGCCGACGCCGCCGAGGACGCCAAGGGCCTCATCCGGCGGGGCCATGAGCGCGTCCTCCGGGCCCGGCTTG
>JBGSUG010000028.1:0-6835 GCA_041736225.1 Candidatus Aminicenantales bacterium
GGCCGCCGGCGCCGGGGCCCCCCCCGGCCGGAAATCGTCCGGCCGCTTGGCCCGCTCCGTCGCGATGATGACCCAGCGGCCGCTGATGAGGTCCTTTCTCAGTTCCGACATCATGCCCCCAGCATCTCTCTGATCTTGGCCTTGAGCTCGTCGAGCGAGGCCGACTTGACGACGTAGGCGTCGGCGGCCCAGGTCATGAAGTCCTCCTTGTAGCTCTGGTAGGCCGAGTTGATGATGATCGGGACGTCCTTGCGCAGGCCCATGATCTGGGTGATGAGCTCGATGCCGTTCTTGCCCGGCATGCGGATGTCCGTGACGATCAGGTCGAAGTCCGTCCGGCCGATCTCGGCCAGGGCGGCCTCGGCGTCGTGCACCGCGACGACGTCGTAGCCCTCCCGGCTCAGCTCCTCTTCGTAGAGCAGGCAGAGGGCCTTCTCGTCTTCGACGAGCAGGATCTTCTTTTTCATGGATTCGGCTCCCTTTCGCGGAAATTGAAGGTCAATCGGAATATGGTCCCCTTCCCGACCCGGCTGTGGACCTCGACCTTGCCGCCGGCGTTGTCCATGACCCTCTTGATGAATGGCAGGCCGAGGCCCATGCCCTTTTCCTTGGTCGTGAAGAAGGGCCGGAAGAGCTGGTCCTTGTCCGGATTGGAGATCCCCTGGCCGGTGTCCCGGACCGAGAGGACGTAGCTCGTCCGGTTCCTCCGGTATCCCCGGATGGCGACGGCCCCGCCCGGCGGGGTCGCGTCGAAGGCGTTGTCGAGGAGGTTGCGGAGGACCTCGCCGAACGAGGTCGGGTCGCAGAGGATCTCGGGCGGGCAGGGGTCGATCTTGACGCTCAGGCTGTGTTCCACGGCCCTGGTCCGGATGTCCGGGCTGTTGACGACCGTGTCGATGACCGGCCCCGGATCGAAGTAGACGGGCTCCTTGAGGCTGACCCTGAGGAAGTGGCCCATCTGGTAGATGATGTCCTCGAGGCGCCGGACCTCGTCGCGGATGATCGTGAGGTTCCGCTTCCTCTTGTCCTCGGGCAGGTCGGGCTTGAGAAGCTGGTCGGTGAACCCGCCGACGGCGACGATGGGATTGCGCAGCTGGTGGGTGACGAACAGGGCCACTTCGCCCATGGCCGCCATCTTCTCCATCTCCAGGAGCTTCTTGTGGAGGTTCGTCGAATAGATGTAGTTTCCGGCCATCAGGCCGCAAACCCCGGCCAGCTTGATGTCGGCGGGCGCGATCGGCGTCCGGGTGATGGCGTTGTCGAGGACGATCACGCCGACGACGTCGTCCCGGGCGAGGAGCGGGACGCACAGGAACTCGTCGACGCCGATGAGGTTGAGAAAGCGCCGGTCGACCTGGGGTTCGTGGGCCGCGTCGCGGACGTGGAGGAGCTCTTTCCGGCAGACCGCGGCGGCCGGGATGAGGGCCGATTCCTCGTCGGCCGCGTAGACGAGGCCCTTGAGCCGGCCGCTGAGGGTGTCCTGGTTCTTGGCGACGAGGGCCCGATTGTGCTCGAGGATCTCGACGTACCCGATGCCCGGCGTCGACAGGACCTCCCAGATGAGCCCGGCCTCCTCGGCCGACCGCGGGCCCAGCCACATCTCGCCGCTGATGCGGTCGCCCTGCTTGAGGAAGAGCATGGCCCGGTTGAAGCCGACCCCCGAACCCGAGGTCAGGGCCGTCAGGATGACCAGGAGGTTGTCCTCGAGGGAGAAGGGCTGGAAGAAGCTCTGGGAGATGATCGACAGCAGCATCAGTTCCCGGGGCGAATCGCGCTCGAAGTCGGGCGAGAGGATGTTGTAGGTGTCGATCATTCGGACGTCCAGCCTTTGGGCACCACCCGGATCCCGGTCCGGCTGATCTTGAAGTTCCGGCCGTCCTTGTCGGCGTCGAGACCGACCTCGAAGAGCTCGGGAATGACCGTGGACCGGTCGACGATGGCCTTGGCGAGACGGGCGCCCCGGCGGATGTGGCAGTCGCCGAAGACGATCGAATCGACGACCTCGGCGCCCTCGTCGATCCGGACGCCCGGCCCGATGATCGAATGGACGATCCGGCAGTCGGTGAACGTGCTGCCGGCGCCGACGATCGAGGCGCGCAAGTCGCCGCCGGCGATGAAAGTCGGCGGATACTGCGGCTTGTACGTCCGGACGGGCCAGGCCGGGTCCCTCAGGATGACCGGCGGGGACGGCGCGAGGAAGGCCATATTGGCCTCCCAATAGGCGTCGATCGTCCCGATGTCCTCCCAGTAGTCGTCGAACGTGTAGGCATAGACGCGGTGGCCGTCGATGAGGGACGGGATGATGTCCTTGCCGAAGTCGTGGGAGCTCTTGGAGCTCCGGGCGTCCTTCATCAGGGCTTTGATCAGGACCGGCGTCTTGAACAGATAGACGCCCATCGAGATGAGGCTCCGCCCCGGATCCCACGGCGTCGCAAAGGGCTTCCGGGGCTTCTCCATGAACTGGACGATCCGGCGCTCGCCGTCGACGCCGATGACGCCGAACCTCGAGGCTTCGCTCACGGGGATCGTCCGGGTCATGATGAGCGCGTCGGCCCCGGTCTGGGCGAAGAACCGGAGGAGCTTCCGGTAGTCCGCGGTGTAGATGTGGTCGCCCGAAAGGACCAGGACGGCCTCGGGATTCTCCTGCTGGATGGTGTAGATGTTCTGGAAGACGGCGTCGGCGGTGCCCTCGTACCAGTTGTCACTGACCCGGCCCTGGGCGGAGAGGGAGATGATGAAGTCGCCGCTCTCGGCGTGGAAGATGTTCCAGCCGTTGGTGATGTGGCGGTCGAGGGAGAGCGACTTGTACTGGGTCAGGAGGGCGATCCGGCGGAGCCCGGAGTTGAGGGCGTTGGACAGGCTGAAATCGACGATGCGGTAGGCGCCGAGGAACGGCACGGACGGTTTGGCCCGGTCGCGCGTCAGTGGGTAGAGGCGCTCCCCCTTGCCGCCGCAGAGGACCATGGTCAGGGTTTTCTTAGATAATAGTTCCATCGGGCAACACGACCTCTTCGAAGATTCTGTCCTCGGATTCGAACGCGGCCAGCAGCGCCTCTTCGGCAGGCCCGAGGCGCCTGCCCTCCTCGAGCCAGCCGGCCAGCGTCAGGGCCCTTTCGAAGTGCTCGGCGGCCCGGTGCTCGGCGTAATCGCGGGCCGACCAGGTCGAGATGAGGAAGGGCCAGTCGGAGCTCTCGAGAAGGTATTTCTCCCGGTAGAACTGCTTGAGAATGCGCCGGTCGAGGCCCGCGAGGCGCGGTTCGAGGGCGGCCGCGGCTCTCTCGATCCGGTAGATCTTCGCCCAGATCCAGGAGGTGTCGTCGTTGAGCCAGATCCCGTGGAAACCGCCCTGGCCCCACGATCCTTCGGGGAGCGAGACGACGGTCGTCGGCGGTAGGGCCTCGAGCGCGCCGCCGGCGGTCACAGGTCCGACCGGACCCGCGGCCAGCTTCCGGACGACGTGATAGAGCCATTCGGGACCCTCGAACCACCAATGGCCGAAGAGCTCGGTGTCGTAGAGGGCGGCGACGGCGCCCGACGATCTGTCTTCGAGCGTCCTGGCGAGAACGGAGACGAAGTGTGCGGCGTGCTCTTCGGCTCGGGCGGCGGTCCGGGCCGGTTCGTAGGGATCCTTGAGCCCCAGGTCGGCCTCCCCCGAGGTGATCCTCCAGTAGCGCATGCCGCCGGGGAAATGCTTCTTGTGGAATTCGAGATACGCCCCGTCGCCGGGGTAGCCCATATATCGGCTCCAGACCTGCGAGCCCGATACCTCGTCTCTGGCGAGAAACGGGAGCCGCGAGGGGTGGGCCAGGTGCGGGGTATACGGATCGTGCGACAGCACCTCGCCCGCCTTGTAGGCGTCCCGGGACTTCTCCCAGAGCCGCTTGAGCCCGGGAAACCGGTCGATGTAGACCCCCCTGACCTCGCCTCCCTTGAGGAGGTGGCCGTCGACGAAGAAGTAGCCCAGGCCTTCCTGGGCCAGGATCTCGTCGATCCCAGCCCGGGCTGAAGGCTTTTCGTCCGTGAGGGGATTGCTCCAAACGTATCCGGGACGGTAAGCGCACTCCGGGACCCAGAATCCCCTGGGTTCCCGGCCAAAGTACTTGCGGTACGTGTACCGGCCCTGCCGGATCTGTTGGCGGATGCTCTCGTCCCTGGAGAGGAGGGGCAGATAGCCGTGTGTGGCGGCCGAGGTCAGGACCTCGATCTGGCCGCGGTCCTGGAGCGAGCGGAAGGCCTCGATGATGTCCTCGCTGAAGCGGCCGTGGAAATCCTCGATGAGCTTCCCGTACCGGTTTTCCCAGAAGGCGGCCACGGGGCGGAGAGCCCCGTTGCCGGTCCTCTCGAAAAAATCCCCGTCACGGGCGGCGATATCCCGCTTCATCCTCAGGTATTCGCCGAATCCCAGGACGAAGCCGGGGTCTTTGAGCTGGTCCATGAGGACGGGCGTGAAGCTGATGCTCGTCCGGGCCTTGAGGCCCTCCCCGGCCAGGCGTTCGAAGACGTCGAGGAGCGGCATGTACGACTCCGCGGCGGCCTCGAAGAGCCAGTCCATCCCGTGCGGCCAGCTGCCGTGGGCGAGGACGTAGGGGATGTGGCTGTGCAGGACGAGGGCGAAGAACTTATCGGCCACGCGGCTCCTTCAGTACGATGGACAGGCGCTTGGTCCCCTTGCCGGTCCATTCCACCGGCCAGACCGGGCAGAGGCAATAGCCTTGATGGATTATATCAAATCCTTCCTCGGATTGGGAAACCGTCCTCAGGGCGAACGACCACAGCGCTCCGGCCCCGGCGGGCTCGAAGGAGAGCGCCCCGCCGTAGAGCGACGCGCCCGCGGCGCCGCGGAGGGCGAACTCGTGCGGGAAGGCCAGGAGGTTCCATTCCGATCCGTAGGTCAGGGCGAGCGCCCGGTCGGACGGGTTCTCGAGCTCGATCTCGACGCGGAGCCCGCCGTCGGCGCTGGCGATCGTCTTGCGGACGATGAGCGGAACGCTCTCCGCCCCGGCCCGGACGGACCCGCGTCTTTCGAGACGGAGGACCGCGCCTTCGGCGGAGGCCGCGAACGCCCCGCCGGCGAAATCCCCCTCGTCGATAAAATCGTTCCGGCGGAGGTCTTCCGGTCCCGTCCCGGTCCCGAAGAAGCGGTCGATCAGGGAATGGCGGAGGTGCCGGTCGTAGCGGAGGAGCTCTCCGGCTTCCGGAGGCAGCCGCTTGTCGAGCTCGTGGATGCTTTTCCCCTCGCTCCCCTCCCCCGCCGCCGTTGCGGAGGGTGTCCGGTGATAGGCCTCGCGCCGCCGCGTGAGGACGTTCGAGAGGTTCCTCGGCCAGGGGCGGTAATCGATCTCGGCGAGGGTCCCGCCCGAGGCCGGCCGGGCCAGGAGCCCGAAGGTCCCGTCCCTGTAGAAGAGCTCCTCCCGGCCGTCGCAATCGTAATCCGATGCCTGCCAGCCGTCCGGATCGGGCGTCCGCTTTTCGGCTTCGAGAAGATGACGGAAGGCGGCCTCCCGCAGGTGGGGCAGGTAGAGGCCGCCGAAGACGCCGTGCCAGTAGGGATCGTTACACTGCGACTTGTAGAGATCGGCCGTGGCCTCGCGGCTGCTGCCGGCGGCGCGGACCCGGGCGGAGACCGCGACCATCCGTTTTTGGAGGTGATTCGCCTCGGGATACTTGCGCAGGAAATCCCGGAAGAAGCCGCCGCGGAGGAACCGGCGGGCCTCCGGCCCGGCCCCGGATCTGATCTTGGCGTAGGCGGCCTGCTCTTCGGGCTCGAGGACCCATTCCGTCATCTCCTCGTAGGAGGCCGGGGGCAGGTAGACGCGCCCGGCCGGCGGGTGGGCGTCCATGTGGTCGGAGAAGGAGGTCGTCCGGATGTCCCGTTCCTCGACGTAGCGCAGGAACTTCTCGAGCCAGCCGTCCTCGTAGACCCATTTACGGGTTCCCGGCCAGACGCCGAATTTCTCCCCGTCGTCGCCGAGGATGGCCGTGCCGCCGGCTGCGCGGATGCGGCCGAGGTGGGCGTCGAGATCGTCGAGAGGACGGAAGGGGATGAGATAGCGCAGCGTCTTGTCGATGGGAAAAAGACGGAGGGTATGCCCTTCCTCCTCCGTGATGTAGGTCGTGTGGAGGTCGCCGACGCCGGCGCAGTGGAAGTGCTCTTCGTCGAGGAGAGTGAACTCGATGCCCGCGGCGGCCAGAGATTTGGGCAGGTGGGGTTCCCAGACCCTCTCCGTGAGCCACAGGCCGCGCGGCTTCCGGCCGAAGTTCTCGCTCAGGAAGTCGTTCATCATCCGGACCTGGCCGATGCGGTCCGCTTCGGGGATGAGAGACAGGATGGGCTCGTAGAAACCCCCGCCGAGAAGCTCGACCTGGCCGCGCCAGGCGAGGTCCTTGACCAGGTCCCAACAGGTCCGTTCGTTCTTTTCCATGTACTCCCAGAGCGGGCCGGAAAAGTGGAGGGCGAAGCGGAAGCCGGGGTGACGCGACAGGCCCTCGAGCAGAGGCCTGTAGCAATCGGCGAAGGCCGCCTCGAAGACGTGATCGAAGTTGCCCACCGGCTGGTGGTTGTGGACGGCGAAAAGGAAGTCGGGGCCGCTCATGTCGGTCAGATCCCCTCCTGGGCCAGGATGTAGGCCAGGACGGCCAGAACGACCGCCTGGAGCTCGAGCTCGCGCGGATGGACGCTCGCGACGGTGTCGAGCGCGGAGTGGTGGACGTCGAAATAAGCCTGGGAGGCGGGCAGGACGGCGGCCGGGACGGCCCCCCGGGCGACGAGCGGGGCGACGTCCACCCCTCCCCCGCCGGGCCCGATGAACGCGATGCCGAAGGGCTTGAGCAGGTC
>JBGSUG010000042.1:0-18642 GCA_041736225.1 Candidatus Aminicenantales bacterium
GCGAGCTGGGCCGCATCGGCCTGGCCATCTCCCGCTCCAACCCGAACGTCCTGGCGGCCATCGTCGAGCACGGCTTCCAACCGCCCGCCCGCCTCGGGGCCGACCAGAAGCCCAATCCCGAGTACGAGGACATGACCAAGCTCGGCACGGGCATCTACCGCTCCGAGGACGGCGGCGCGTCCTGGACGTTCATGAGCCGGCAGAACAGCCGGCCCTTCTACTACAGCCACATCTACATCAACCCGCTCGAGGACAAGTGGATCTACTGGCTGGCCACGAACATGAGCTTCTCGCCCGACGGCGGCAAAACCTGGAGCCAGGTCGGCGGCCTCCACCCCGACTTCCACGCCATGTGGCTCGACCCGGCCAACAAGAACCGCTTCTACGTCGGCCAGGACGGCGGCGCTTCGCTCAGCCACGACCACGGCAAGTCCTGGATCTACTTCGACAACCTGTCCGTGGCCCAGTTCTACGCCGTCAGCGCCGACATGCGCGACCCCTATTACGTCTACGGCGGCCTCCAGGACAACGGGACTTGGGGCGGCCCGTCGATGCACCGCGAGGGGCAGTTGCTGACCGACTTCTGGTTCAACATCGGCGGCGGCGACGGTTTCTACACCCAGAACGACCCGACCGACTGGCGCACCGCCTATTGCGAGAGCCAGGGCGGCTCCATCCAGCGGATCAACGTCGAAACGCGCGAGTCGAAGCAGATCCGGCCGACCTCGATGACCATCCTCAACTATAAGGAATTCTTCCCGCCGGCTCCGCCCGACAAGAAGGCCCCGGCGGTCAAGCCCGAAGCCAAACCCGGCGCAGCCGTTCCCGGAGGTCCGCCCACGGGCCAGCGGGACCGCGGCCCGTTCCGGTTCAACTGGAGCTCGCCGATCGTCCTCTCGCCGCACAATCCGCAGACGCTCTACTTCGGCGGCAACCACCTGTTCCGGTCGACCGACCGGGGCGACCACTGGATGATCGTCAGCCCCGACCTGACGATGAACGACAAGGCCAAGAACGCCCCGAAGGATAAGAAGGACGGAGGCCCCGGCCCGACCGGCGGCATCACGTCCGACGTCACGGGCGCCGAGACCTACGGCACCATCATCACCGTCTCGGAATCGCCGAAGGTCCCCGGCCTCCTTTGGGTCGGCACCGACGACGGCAACGTCCAGCTCTCCCGCAACGGCGGCGTCACCTGGACCAACGTCCGGCCGAACATCAAGGGCGTGCCCCCCGGGATCTGGTGCAGCCGGGTCGAGGCCTCGCACTTCGACGAGGGCACCTGCTATGTCGCCTTCGACGGCCACCGCTCCGACGACTTCCACCCCTACGTCTTCAAGACCACGGACTTCGGCAAGACCTGGACCGTTGCTTCGGCCGGCATCCCCGACGGCGAGCCGGTCTACGTCGTCCGCGAGGACCCGGTCAATAAGGACCTGCTCTTCCTCGGCACCGAGTTCGGCGTCTACTACAGCCGAGACGCGGGCACGAGCTGGGCCGATTTCGGCCTGAACATGCCCACGGTGGCCTTCCACGACCTCCTCATCCACCCCCGCGACCACGACCTGATCGCCGCAACGCACGGCCGCGGCCTGTGGATCCTCGACGACATCACGGCCCTGCGCAAGGCGACCGACACGGTCGTCGGCCAGGACGCCGCCCTCTTCGAGCCAGGCAAGCCCGGGACCCGGTGGCTCCGCGTTCAGCGCGGGGGCTACGGCCGGGGCGATCTCTTCTTCAAGGGCGAGAATCCGCCCGACGGCGCGCTGCTCCACTTTTTCCTCAAGGCCAAGCCGGAAGCGCCGGCTACGCTCGAGATCTCCGATCCGACGGGGACCGCCAAGACGACGTACATCCTCGAAGACGCCCGGGCCGGCATCAACCGGGTCGCCTGGGACCTTCGTTTCGACCCGCCGGCCGCGACCGCGCAGACGATGACCGCCAATCTCAAGAAGCAGATCGACACGGCCCTCCTGCGGACCGATCTCACGGACGAGCAGAAGGCCGCGCTCAAGCGCGCCGTGGCCGACCTCGACAAGTTTGGGACTAATTTCCGCAAGGTCTCCGAGATTCAGAGGTCCGTCATGCCCATCCTCCGCCCCGGCATGGGTTTCTACGGCGGCATGCGCGGCGGCATGGGCGGCCAGGCGGTCGAGCCCGGCACCTACGCCGTCAGGCTGACGGCCGGCGGCAAGGTCCTCACCGGCAAGGTGACGGTCCGGCTGGATCCGATACAGCAGGGGAACTGATAAGCACGGGACCAGGTCTTCGCGCCGAACTGGCGGCCTGCTGGTAGGCGCGAAGACCTGGTCCCTTCCGAAAAAAAAAGAGGGGCGCCCCCCTCGGGGCGCCCCGTTCATTTCGATTCCAGAGGGACAGTCCCCTCCGGGGACAGTCCCTTCAAAGCCTACTTGAACTTCGGGTCGGGACTCACCTTGACGGTCTTGGTGGCCACGTCCTTGTCGTCGACCGTGAGCGTCACTTTGTAGTTGCCGTAGTCGACGTAGTTGGCCCCCCGGCCGCGCATCCCGCCGCCGGGAGGAGGGGTCGCCTGGCCGGGCTGCTGACGGCGGGTGAGGTTCCAGGAGACCTTCTGCAGGCCCTTCTTGGCCGTGCCGTTCAGCTCCTGGACGACGGTGCCCTCGAGGTCTTTGACGACGATCTTGACCGACTTGGGCTCGGCCTTGAGGAAATAGTAGATCGTCGCGCCCATCGCGGGATTGTCGACTTTGGCGAACTCGCCGTACTGTTCGCCCCGCCGCTCGAGGCGGTTCCAGCGGATCGTCTCTTCGATGTCGAAGAGATAGGCGTCCTTGGCCAGGTTCTCGGCCTTCATCTCTTTGAGCGGCGCGATGTCGGCGATGTAGATGCCCCGGCCGTAGGTGCCGATGACCAGGTCGCGGTCGCGCTTCTGGACGGCCATGTCGCGGATGATCACGTTGGGCGCCGACGTCGAGAACGGGACCCAGGTCTTGCCCCTGTCCAGGGTGACGTGGACGCCGTAGTCCGTGCCGGCGTAGAGGACGTCGGCGTTGTCGGGGTCTTCCTCGAGGTCCCAGACGGGGTTCATCATGCCGCCGGAGACGTCCTCCCAGGTCTTGCCCAGGTCGCGGGTGACGAAGATCCAGGTCTTGTCCTCGTTGTGGGTCCGGTAGCCGTTGAAGGCGACGTAGCAGACGTTCTCGTCGAACCGCGACGGGACGACCCTCTTCACCCAGCGGTCGAACGGGATGAGGGCGCCCTTGACGCCGGGCTTGGCCTTGCCCGTCTTCATGTCGTAAAAATCGGCCGTGATGTTCTTCCAAGTGACGCCGCCGTCGGGCGACATCTGGACGTTGCCGTCGTCGGTCCCGGCCCAGTAGAGGCCCGGCTTCTTGGCCGATTCGGCGAACGTATAGATCGTCGCGTACTGGAGGTTGGTCTTCTTCGACTCCTCGAGGCGCGTCTTGTCGGCCCGGGACAGGTCCGGGCTGATGGTGACGAAGGTGTCCCGCTCGCCCCGGCTGAGGGAGCGGTGGACGAACTGCGAGCAGATGTAGACGATGCCGGGATTATGGGGCGAAAGCACGATCGGGGCGTTCCACTGGTAGCGCTGGGCCGGCATGCCCTTGGCCAGCTCCTCGGCGGTCGTCCGCTTAGCCAGGCCCGAGATCTCGCCGGTCCCGAGGTTGATGCGGCTCGAGGCCCCGAACTGGCTCTCGAAGTAGATGTAGTCGGGGTTCCACCAGTCACGCACGACGAAGTAGGCGTCGCCCGTCGGCAGGTAGTTCCAGTCGGCGGCGAAGACGCCCCAGGAGTTTCGGTTCTGGGAGGGGCCCCACCACGCGCCGTTGTCCTGGGTGCCGCCCATGACGTTGTAGGGCTGCTCGTTGTCGGCAGAAACGTCGTAGAACTGCTGGGCGCTGATGGTCGACTTCTGGTGCCAGTGCTTGCCGCCGTCCCAGGTCTCCCCCGCCCCGCCGTCGTTGCCGCTCATGATGTGGTTGGAGTTCTGGGGATCCAGCCAGAGGGCGCGGTGGTCGACGTGGAGCTTGTAGGCGCCCGCATCCCAGCCGGTGGCCTTGAAGGTCTTGCCGCCGTCGGTCGAGACGGTCGTGTTGGTATCGATGGCGTAGAGGGTCTGGTCGTTCTGGGCGTCGACGTAGAGCCGGGCGTAATAGCCGGCCTCGGTCTGATTGATCAGGGCGCTGCCGCCCGTGTGCTTGTACTCGGTCGCTTTCGCCCAGGTCTCGCCGAGGTCGGCCGACCGGTAGACGACGCCCGAGCGCTTGACCGGCTGCTGGTTGCGCAGGACGCCGCCGTAGAGCATCTCGAGGACGTGGCGGTTCACGGCCTGGACGCGGCCCTTGGCTTCGGCCGAATCGGCCTTGGGCGCCTCCCGCTTCTGGAGCTTCTCGATCTCGTCGATGGCCGCGACGAGGTCCTTGTTCTTCGCGTAGGCCTTCCGGGCGGCCGCATTGAACGCGGCCAGGTCGATGCCGGACTTGGCCAGGAAGTCCTTGTCGGCGATGTGTTCGTTGAGCTTCTTCACCAGCTCGGCCTCGTCGGCGGCGACGAGGGGCGCGAACTTGGGGGCCTGCTTGGCCAGCAGGGGATCGATCTTATGGGCCTTCCACGAGTCGAAAGACTTGTTCTCGGCGTAGTTTCCGCCTCCCCCGAAGCCCATGCCCCCGGAACCCATCGGGGCCCGGAAGTTGGAGCCGCCGTCGCGCTCGGCCAATCCGAGGTTGACCTCCTCGTCGATCCGGGCGTAGACGATGTCGGGGTTCTTGAGGAAGATGGCCAGGCCGGCCCGGCCGACGTCGATCGCGGTGGGCAGCCCCTGGGTCAGCTTCTTCCAGGTCTTGCCGCCGTCGGTCGTCTTGTAGAGGTGGTTGCCGGGCTGGCGGTCGATGTAGGTCCAGGCCCGGCGGTAGAGCTTGTAGGCCTGGGCGATGACGACGTTGAAATCGCGCGGATCGACGACGAATTCTCCGACGCCGCGGTCGGCGAGGGGCCAGCGCCTCTCCCAGGTCTTGCCGCCGTCGGTCGTCACGTAGAAGCCGCGCTCGGAGTCCGTCTCGTTGTCGTAGAGCTTGCCCTCGGCGGCGACGTAGACGACGTCCGGGTTCTTGGGATCGACCTGGACCTTGTTGATGAAGTAGCTCTTGGCGAGCCCGACGTTGGTCCAGGTCTTGCCGGCGTCGACCGACTTCCAGACACCGTTGCCGTGGGAGCTCGAGCGGGCGTGCATCGGCTCGCCCGTCCCCAGGTAGAGGACCTTGGGATCGGACGCGGCGATGCCCAACGAGCCCATGCTCATGTTGCCGTACTTGTCGAAAATGGGCTCGAAGTGCGTGCCGGCGTCCTCGGTCTTCCACACCCCGCCGCTCGCGGCGAGGACGTAGTAGGTCGTGGTCTGTCCGGGGGGCACGGCGAACTCGGAGATCCGGCCCGAGAAGTTGACGGGCCCGACCCAGCGCCAGGTGAGCAGATTGAGATCGTCGGCCGCGACCTGCGCTTGGGCCGCGACCGTCCCCCCGGCGCCCAGGACGAAGCCCAGGGCCAGAAGGATCGCGAACGAACGGGCGAGACGGGTAGACATCGATTTCCCTCCTGAGGATTTTTGAGTGGACAGAATAGTCACGTCGCCTTTTAGACGACGGGCGGATGGCGTTTCTTCCATTGGAGAGGGCAGTCTATCAGAAAATGGGGGACATGATACCCATTTCCTATTTTCCTGGGGCGATCAGCGCCCCGGGAATTGACTTTCGCGGACCGTTCCTTGATTATCAAGCCGAAAGCGAGACGCCCATGAGAACAAAGACCCTCCTCGCCGCCCTGGCCGTGGCCCTCTTTGCGCTGGCCGCCCCGGCCGACCTGGAAGCGCAACAAAACCCCTTGTTCCGGTCCTGGGAACGCCACCTGGAGCTCAAGGCCGGCTCGGAGTTCGGCCTGGAATGGGTGTCCGTCGGACCGGTGATGAACGGAGCACGGGCCGCCTGCGTCCAGGGTGATCCGACGCGCCCCGGCACTCTCTACGCGGCTTTCGGCCCCGGCGGGCTCTGGAAGACGACGGACAACGGCCTGACCTGGAAGCCGGTCTTCGAGAACCAAGCCGCCCCAGGGATCGGGGACGTCGCCCTGGCCCCTTCGCGTCCGGAAACGATCTGGCTGGGGACGGGCGTCGACCTCAAAAAGCCGCGCAACTTCACCATGCCCGGAACGGGCGTCTACCGTTCCGACGACGGTGGGACGACCTGGCGCCATCTCGGCCTCGAAGACTCCTACCACATCGGCAAGATCGACGTCCATCCGACCGACCCCGATGTCGCCTTCGTCGCTGTCCACGGCCACTACTGGACGACCAATCCCAACCGCGGACTCTACCGGACGCTCGACGGCGGGGTGACCTGGGAACACGTCCTGTACATCGACGAACGGACCGGTGCCAACGACGTGATCATCGCCCCCTCGGATCCCTCGATCGTCTACGCCACGACGTGGGAAAACAACCCCGGCGTATCCGGCTCGTCGAGCGGCGTGTGGAAGAGCGAGGACTCCGGGAAGTCCTGGAGCCGTCTCAGCGGCGGGCTGCCCAGCGGTCCTAAGACGGGCCGCATCGGGCTGGCCGTGTCCTCTTCCGACCCGGCCAAAGCCTATGTCCTCGTCGACAACTTGAACAAGAGCGAGACGCGGGGTGCCGAAGTCTACAAGACGACCGATGGCGGCCTGACATGGGCGCGGACCCACGCCGAAGACCTGCTGATCTTTCCCCAGATCGGCTGGTATTTCGCCGATATCTACCTGAATCCGAAGGACGACGAGGAGGTCTACGCCTTGGGCGTCCGGATCGCCCACAGCCGCGATGGCGGCCGGAATTTCGGCCTCCTCGGCGGGGACGTCTTTCATCTTTTCCCCAATCCGGCCCAGACCCTCCATCTCGACCACTGCGAGATGTGGATCGATCCCGGCAATCCCGCCCATCTGGCGGTCGGGAACGACGGCGGCGTCTATACGACCTTCGACCGGGGCCGGACATGGCTCCATCACAACAACATCCCCGTCGGGGAGTTCTATGACATCTCCGTGGACGACCAGGATCCCTACAGGATCTACGGCGGGACCCAGGACGACGCCTCCGTCTTCGGGCCTCCCACCGAATGGGACCCCCGTTATGCCGACGGCTGGCGCTATGTCTGGCTCGACCCCTGGTCGGGGGGCGACGGCTGCTACACCTTCGCCGACCCTGAGGATCCCGCGACGGTCTACTTTTCCTCGCAGAATGGGGCGGCTCGCCGCCAGGACACGCGCACAGGGCAGTCCGTATCCATCATGCCCCGGCTGCCGAAGGGCTTCAAAGGCCAGGCGGAATACAATTTCATCACGCCGTACTTCATCTCCCCCCACAACCGCCTCACCCTGTATCACGCCGGCAACTACGTCTTCAAGAGCTCCGACCGCGGCGACACCTGGCGTCTCATCAGCCCCGATCTGGCCCGCTCGGCCGACCCCGCCCGATCTTCGACGGCCGCGGGGGCCATCGCCGAATCCCCTCTCGACCCCGGCGTCCTCTATCTCGGCACGGACCGGGGCGCGTTCTGGGTCACGCTCGACGACGGCGCGACCTGGGTCGAGCGGTCCGCGGGCCTGCCCCCGAACTACATCCGCTCGATCTGCCCGTCGCGCTTCAGCCGGACGAGGGTTTACGTCGCGGCCCCCGGCATCAACCGGGACGACCTCGGCTGCCGGCTCTTCGCCAGCGAAGACCGGGGCCTGACGTGGATCTCGATCTCGGCGGGCCTGCCCGACGAGGTCGGCTACGCCGTCCTCGAGGATCCGACGAACGAGGACATCCTCTATGCCGGGCTGCTGCGGGGCGTTTACGTGTCGGTCGACCGGGGCCGGACCTGGGCCCGGCTCGGCCCGGGCCTCCCGGCGGCGGCCGTCTCCGACCTCGTCATCCAGGAACGGGAGATGGACCTCGTCGCTTCGACCTACGGGCGGGGGATATTCGTCATGAACGTCAGGCCCATCCAGAAGGTGTTCGGGAAAGGGGCGGCCCCCAACGATGTCCTCTTCGATCCGCCGCAGACCCGCTTGCCCTTGACAAACGACACGCACCGGGCAGGCAGCTTGAAAACCGTCGAGAAGGTCCCCCTCACCTTCTACCTGACTCGCCCGCGGGACGTCGCGCTGAGCGTCGTCGACGGTAAGGGGCAGCAGGTCAAAGCCTGGCGCGTCGCGGGCAAAAAAGGCTTCAATCAGCTGCGCTGGGACCTGGTCGTGAAGACCGAGGACAGCCCCGAGCCCTATTTCGTCCGCTACCGGACATTCGCTCCGGCCGGCGAGTACGAGGTCCGGCTGACGGGGGACGGCCTGGACCTGCGAGCCCGGCTCAAGGTCGAGGAGAGGACCGCGCCTCCCGATTGACGCTCAGAAGATGTGGCCGAAGTTGAAGTACAGGCCCATGCCCTCGGCGCTCCAGGCGACGTCGACGCGGGCCACGAAATCGGGCATGTAGAAGCGCAGGCCCAGGCCGGCGTCGACGGCCGTCTCGCCGAGGTCGACCGTCCTCAGCGAATGCCAGACCGTGCCGGCGTCCGTGAAGACGTTGCCGCCGAGCTTCCAGAATAGCGGGAAGCGGTACTCGGCGTTGACCAGGAACTTGCCCCGGTCGAGAAATCGGTTGAGGGGGAAGCCGCGCATGGCCGTCATGACGTTGCCGCCGCCGAGCGAGGCGTGGTCGAAGAACGGGACGGCGTCGCCGCCGACGTACTGGGCCAGGGCCCGGACGGCGAAGACGTCCTTTTCGCCGAAGACGCGCAGGTATTTACGGAAGTCGACCGTCAGGCGGCTGAAGGCCGCGTCCCGGCTGCCCATGAAGCTCCCGGAGAGGTCCTCCTGGAGGATGAAGCGGAAGCCGCGGGTCGGATGGATCTGGCTGTCCGAAGTGTCGTACTTCAGGGCGAAGGTGAGGAAGGGAGCGAAAAGCCGGCCGGCGGCGGCGAGGCCGGCGAGCTCGCCGACGAGGGGCCCCTCCCTCGGGTCGGTGTAGCGGAGCCAGCGGACGACGTAGGCCGCCTCGACGACGAGATGCGGCGTGAAGCCCCGGCTGAAGGTGAAGGCCAGGCTCGTCGTCGTGTGGGTCAGGACGGTCTTGTCCTCTTCGGGGGTGGCGGCGCCGAGGCCGTAATAGCTGTAATTGAGGAACTTGTCGTACTCGGCCTTGAGATCGAAGGCGAGGCCGTAGCGCTTCCCCTGGCGGATCTCGGGGTCGGCGACGGAGAAGGTGAAGACGTACCAGCGCTCGCCCTTGGTCGAATTGAAGAGGATGAGGTCCAGCGATTCTCTCTTCTTCAAATAGTCGACGAACTTGACCCGGCCGCCGTAGCCGAAGCCGATGTCGGTGTCGTACATGAGGATCGGGAAAGGGCTGAAGGAGCGGTAGGAGACGGGCGCGGCCCGCGCTTCGTCCTGAGCGAAAAGCCCGGAAGGCGGCCACATGACCGCCGCGACCAGCATGCCAAGGGCGATCGTAGACACTCGTTTTCGGCGAATGCTCATAGTCCCCCTTTAGCGACCTTGGTTTAGGCTATCCATCGTCCGACACGGGTCAATCGACCCACACATAGGGGAAGAACTTCCCGGCCTCTTCCGGCAGGAACACCCCTCCGGCCAGCAGGGCGGCGTGAGTCAGGACGGGATCGCGGCCGGCGGCCAGATCCGCGCCCGTGGGCAGGAGGGCCACGTCGGGCTTCACTCCTTCTTTTTCGAGGCTCCGGCCGTCCGCCATGATGAGCTCCCATTCGGTGATGGATATCCCGAAGAGGACGACGTACTCCCCCGCTGTCTGCCTGGAGTAATAGCGTGATCCCATGACCGCTCCGGCCGTGCGGTCCCCGACGACGGTCCCCCGCTTCTCGAGCTGGATCACCCGGGCGAAGATCTCCGCAGCCGATCCGGAGTCGCTGTCGACGATGACGACCACTTTGCCCGTGAACACCCTCTCTCCCTGGGTCTTGGCGATGAGAGGTTTCGAGTCCTTGCCCCGGCCTTTCTGCTGGCCGATCACGACATCGTGGTCGAAGAAGAAGCCCAGCAAGGACGTCAACGAGCGGACATAGCCGCCGGTGTTCCCCCTGAGGTCGATGACCACCGAACGGTACTTGGCCAGACGGGCGGCGAGCCTCTTGAACTCGGATTCGGAGCTCAGGAAAGACGGGATGTTCCAGATCAGGACGCTCTTATCGGCCGATTCGGCGAACCTGTGTTCATCGGAGCTGTTCTCGGCCCGGCGCAGGATGTCCCAGTAATCCTCGCCGTCTGTCAGGTCCAGGAATCGCCTCCCTTCCACCACCCGGGTATCCAATGCGAGCGGCCGCGGCGGCCCTCCCGGGCTCTGGACCGTCAGCCTCATCTGGGTCACGGGACGGACCAGGAAATAGCGGTATTTGAAGATGCCGATGTTCTGGCGGGTCAAAGGATTGCCGTCAACGGAGAGGAGCGCGTCGCCGGGTTTCAGGCCTTTGGCCTCGGCGTCGCTGCCCGGCTTGACTGCCAGGATATGGGGAGTTTCGCCGATCACGCGCAGGCGCCAGCCGTACTCGAACCGGGCCGCGCGCCCCGGCGGGACGAAACGCGTGTGGGAGTCGCCCAGATCGACCACCGCCTGGGCGATGATGCCGAACATGTGGCTGAGAGTTCCGGCCTGTTCGAGATCCTGCTCGGCCTTGAGGAAACGCGCTTCGAGGTCAAGGCCGTGGAAAGCCGGGTCGTAATAGCGGCTCAAGAGATCCTTTTTTATCACCTTGAGCATCGTCTTGCCGCGCGTCCGATCCGTGTCCCTCAGCTCTTGGGCCGGGATGATCAGGGCGGCGACGAGCGGCGCGGCCAACATCGCTAGGGGAAGAAAAGCGCGTGACCTCATGCGGACTCCTTCTGGAACGGAGACTCCCATCACCGTGGGTCTTTCTGCCGAAATGATAGTCCCGGTCCCTCGACGAAGTCAATGCGTGCGGGGGGGGGCTCTACGCGGCGGGGCGGAGGCGCTTGCGGAACCAGGGCTGGAGGGCCTTCATCTTGGCGACCTGCGAGGCCGGGGAACGGCGCCGGGCGGTGGCGAGCTCGGCGCTGCCGGCGGGGGCGCCCCAGCGGATCTCGATGCTGTCGTTGGGGTTGTAGCCCGTCTCGAAGGCCTCGGCCCTGCGGAAGATCTCCGCGATGGTGAGAACGCGGGGCGAGCCGTCCGAGCCCGTGTAGGTGATCGTGAGCTCTGCGGACCGCCTCCGTTGGAGCTCGAGAAGCCTGCGGCGGATCTCGTCGGGCGTCTTATTGCCGGCCATCTCGTAGGCGCCGGGATTGGCGGCGGCCTTGTCCGGGAATTCGAGGATGGTGTCGATGGCGATGAGCAGGCGCAGGTCGCGGTTGGGCGTCGAGTAATCCTCCCACAGACCCAGCGTCTGGAAAACGGACTTGCCGGTGGGCATGGGGATGACCGTACCGGGATGGGCCTGCATGTAGGCCTCGCCGTTGCGGACCGAGTCGACCCGGACCAGGAGCTGTTCGTGGAGGGCCCGGAAGAGGTCGTTGAAAGCGGCCTCGGCGTCGAGGGGCTCCGGGTTGATGAGCTTCTCCATCGCGGCGTAGAAGTCCGCGCCCGAGAGACGCTCCTGTTGGAGCGAGTAGTCGCCGTAATCGGGGCTCGACGAGATCTCGCGGTTGTCGAGAAGACGCGGCCGGCCGGACTCGACGGCGATGGGCCGGAAGGCCTTGAAACCCGGCTCGCCGATGACGTCCTCCGTGGTGAAGAGGAAGTTCCCCTTCCAGAACCTCTTGACGCCGATCGTGCCGTCGGGCTGGGCGTCGACGCCGAGGAGGAGGCCGGGGCTTTTCCGCGTCTGGGGGATCCACCGGACGAGGGTGTAGGTGTGGCCGTAGGGGTCGGCGTAGACCGTTCCGGGCCGGAGGGCCTTGCGGGAAAGCGGCAGCGGATAGTAGTCGGTCCCGTCCGCCCGGAGCGCGGTCCGGCCGCTGCCGGCGTGGACCGTGTTCTTGACCTGGGTGAGCAGCCGCCTCACCGAGGCGACCGGGACGGGAGCCCCGGAGGGCTGAGGCGCGTCCGCGGTGATGAAGCGGCCGGCCCGCGGAGGGGATTCGACGGTGCCCCAGCCCGTTTCGTGGAAGCCGAAGGGCAGGCCGAGCTTCCAGGCGAAATAGGCCCGGAGGAAGTAGGGATTGTCGGCGCAGTCGGGAGTCATCTCGAGCGCGTTCGCGCCGGCCGCACCGTCCTCGCCGAGGCCGAGATGGCCATGGAGGAGGTTCCGGGAGCGAACGCGTGTGACCTCGTGGAGGGCTTTCCACGAGGAGCGCTCGTCGGCGTCGGCGAACAGGGCTTCGATCCAGGCCGAATAGAGGATCTCGGACTTGTGGGACCATCCGTCGCCGGCGGCGATGCGGGCGTCCGGGCCGGCGGCGGTCTCATTCCGGCCGGCGCGGAAAATAACGACGGGCTCGGCGGAGGGGGCGGCGGCGAACTCGGCGGCGATCCAGTACGGAGGGCCACCTCCCCTTTTCAAGCTCGCGGGATCGATGGGGCCGCCCGGCCCGCGGAGCGAAACGGAGACCTTGGCGGCGTCGGATTCGAAGGCGGCCAAGACACGCACGGGGCCGCCCGGGCGCGGGTCCCGGGGCGAAACGAGAACGGCGCGGGGTTCGGCAGGCCCGGGCGCGTCGTCAGCGGGTGGCGGTCCGGCCGGACGCTCGGACCCGCAGGCTGCCGAGATCAGGGAGACGAGGCAGAGGATCGCTCCCGCCGATAGAAAGGAGCGAAGTGTCTTAAATGGAGTCCGCCGGATCAGAAATAATACCTGAAGCCCACCGCGCCGGCCATGCCGATCTCGGTCGCCGGGATGAGGTCGATCATGGGCACGACCTCGAGAAAGAGCTCGATGGGCGTCCTCTCGAACTCGTAGGACAGGCCGAACGGAATGCGCATGCTGACGACCGTGTCGGAGGCGAACCAGATCCGGGCGCCGGCACCGTAGTAGAGGGCCATGCGGCCGGTCTCGACCCGGAAGAGGTTGAAGTTGTGCAGGAGGATGTCGCCGTGGATCTGGAAGTGCTTCTCCTCGACGATGGACCAGGCCGCGCCGGCGTCGAAGGCCACGGTCTGCCTGTTCCAGATCTTGAAGCTGATGCCGGTCGGCTCGCCGAGCATGAACCCGAGGCCGATATTGTGCTTGCTTTGGCCGAAGGACAGGCCGGCCAGGCAGCCGAAAAGAATGAGAACGATGGCTATTCTTTTCATGATGACGACTCCTTGTTCCCTAGAGGTCATTGAAAACATTACCAAAAATCGCGCCGGGGGTCAAACCGCAAAACAAAGGTACTTCCCCGGTTCCGGGAGCTCCCTCTCTCCGGTTTTGCGCGGGAGGCCCGGAAAGGGGAGAAGAACGAATGGTTGAAACGGGGAGGAAAAAGGGGTAGTTTGTCGCCGGGAGACCGAAGGATGAAGGTCGCCGAGATCCTGAAGAGACACCGCACGCGCCTGGAGGCATTGACCTTCCTGCGCTATATCGGCCCGGGGCTGCTGGTCACCGTCGGTTTCATCGACCCGGGCAACTGGGCCTCGAACATCGCCGCCGGCGCCTCGCACGGATACGCCCTGCTCTGGATGGTCACGCTGGCGACGGTCATGCTGATCATCCTGCAGCACAACGTCGCCCACCTGGGCATCGCCACGGGCCTGTGCCTGTCCGAGGCGGCGACCAAGCACATGCGGCCGGCCGCGTCGAGGTTCGTGCTCTCGAGCGCCGTCTTGGCGGCCGTATCGACGGCCATGGCCGAGATCCTGGGCGCGGCGATCGGCCTGCACATGCTGTTCCCCTGGCTTCCGCTCCGGGCCGCGGCCGTCCTCGTCCTCGGCGTCGTCCTGGCGCTTCTCTTCTCGAACTCCTACCCGCGCCTCGAGAGATGGATCATCGCCTTCGTCTCCCTCATCGGGCTGTCGTTCCTGTTCGAGCTCACGATGGTCGACGTCTCGTGGGGCAAGGCGGCGGCCGCCTGGGTCGTGCCCTCCTTCCCGGCCGGTTCGCTACCCATCATCATGGCCGTGCTCGGCGCCGTGGTCATGCCCCACAACATCTTCCTCCACTCCGAGGTCATACAGAGCCGGCAGTGGAACCTGGGCGATGAGCCGGTGATCCGCCGCCAGCTCAAGTACGAGTTCGCCGACACGCTCGTCTCCATGGTCGTCGGCTGGGGCATCAACAGCGCCATGATCCTGGTCGCGGCGGCGGCGTTCTTCGGCCGGGCGCCGGTCACCGAGCTCGGCCAGGCCCAGAAGATGCTCGGTCCGCTCGTCGGGCCAGCGGCGGCGGTCGTCTTCGCCCTGGCCCTGCTTCTCGCGGGCCTCGCGTCGTCGATCACGGCCGGGATGGCCGGGGCATCCATCTTCGCCGGGATCTTCGGCGAATCCTACGACATCAAGGACCTGCACTCGCGCATCGGGGCGGCCGGGACGCTCGTCGCCGCGACCGCGGTCATCTTCCTCATCGGGGACCCCTTTCGGGGACTCGTCGTCTCGCAGATGCTGCTCAGCATGCAGCTGCCGTTCACGATCGTCACCCAGATCCGTCTGACCTCGTCGCCCAAGGTCATGGGGAAATACGCCAACGGACGGGCGCTCCAGGCGCTGCTCTGGACCGTCGCGGCCGTCGTGATCGGACTGAACGTGTTGCTGCTGAAGGCGCTGATCCTCGGCTGACGGCCGGAGGGGGATACGTACCCGAGGTACATGTCCCCTACTTTTCCGTGTCCCCTACTTTTCGATGCTGACGGCCCGTACGGCGACGGCCGGCTTGATCCCCTCTTCTTTATAGCGCGCGTGGAGCCGCCGGTAGAATTCGTGCCGGATCTTGTACTGCTCCCGGAATTCCTTGATCCGGAGGATGACCGAGAACCGGACGCCGATGTCGGTGTAGGCGTTGAAGCGGATGGCGGGCACGAAATCCGGGATGGCCCTTTCCGGCCCGGCCAAAACCTCGCGGGCGACCTCGAGCGTCACCCGCTCGACCAGGGCCAGGTCGCTGTCGAAGGCGACCGTGACGGGCAGGAAGAGGCCCATCTCGCTCGTCGGCAGGTGGGTGTTGGTGTAGATGGCCGAGGCCAGCTTGGCGTTGGGCACGACGACCATGTTGTCCTCGGGGGCGCGGATGGTCGTGTTGCGCCAGGTGATGTCGCAGACCTCGCCCTCCTCGCCGGTCTCCAGGCGGACGTAATCGCCCGGCCGGATCTTCCGGGTCATGAGGATGTTCAGCCCGGCGAAGAGGTTGGAGAGCGTGTCCTGGAGGGCCAGGGCGACGGCCAGGCCGCCGACGCCCAGGGCCGTGAGCAGCGGCGTAATGGAGATCCCCAGGTAGTCGAGGACGAAAAGGAATCCCAGGATGTAGATGATGCCCGTGGTGAAGTTCTTGAAGATCGAGGACGTCACCTCGACCTGGCGGTCGATGTAGATGTGGATGGCCCGGCGGGCCATCCGGGTGAAGAAGACGACCGCCGACAGGATGCCCAGGACGCCGACCGCGCGCCGGACGATCCGCAGGATTTCGGGCTGGAGCGGGACGAATTTCAGGACGACGGCCAGGCCGATGAGCAGGAACCATACGACGACGAGCCCCCTCATCGATTCGACGACGATGTCGTCCCATTCGGAGGCCGTTCTCTTGGCCCGGGCATGCAGCGCCGACGCGACGACCCGCTGGACGACGACGCCAAGCAGGACGGCCGCGGCCAGGATGCCGGCGGTGAGGAGGAGGTGGAAAAGCCCGAAAGCGGGTGCCGGGAGCGGTATCTCGGGATTCATGCGCATTTACTCCAGCCGCAGTTGATGCAGACGGGGCACTTCTCGTCGGGGAGCAGGGCTCCGCAGATCTTGCAACGGACGGTGTAGAAGTCCTTGGCGTTGTGTTTGACCTCGCCGAAGTGTTTCTCGAGGATCTTGGCGATGGCGTCGGGGATGCTCTGGATGAGGCCGCCCTCGGTGAAGATGGGCTCCGAGCCGCCGATGCCCTTGAGCTGGGCGATGACCTCCTCGGCCTCGACGCCGCTGCGGAGGGCGGTCGAGATGAGGCGGCCGAGGGCCTCGGCGTCGGCCATGGTCGAGTAACCGCTCTTGCCGATCGAGGCGAAGACCTCGAACGGCTTCTGGTTGTGGAACGAGATGGTCACGTAGAGGTTGCCGAAGCCCGTCTTGATCTTGTCGGTGACGGAGGGCAGCGAGTTGGGCCGGCCTTCGGGGTGCTTGATCTCGGTGCCGTTCTTGTAGAGCACCTGGCTTTCGCGGCAGCCGTCGCGGTAGATGGTGATGCCCTTGGTCCCCAGGTCCCAGGCGAGCATGTAGGCCTTTTCGACGTCCTCGACCGTGGCCTCGTGGGGGAAGTTGATGGTCTTGGAGACGGAGTTGTCGACGTGCTTCTGGAAGGCCGCCTGGGTCTTGATGTGCCATTCGGGCGCGATCTCGTGGGCGGCTTTGAAATAGTCAGGCAGGGGTTTGCCGGGGTTCTTCTCGAGCCACTCGGCGTAGATGGGGTGGATATCCTTGAGTTCGGAGTCGATGATCTTCGAGGTGACCTCGAAGGCGAAGACGGGCTCGATCGAAGAGGAGCAGCCGGCGATGCGCGAGATGGTGCCGGTCGGGGCGATCGTGAAGACCGTGGCGTTGCGCATTTTGCCGACCATCTTGGCGCCTTTGTAGACCGACTGGCCGATGGCCGGGAACGAGCCGCGCTCGGCGGCCAGCTCGCGGGAGGCGGCCGTCGCCTCGGCCCGGAGGAAGCCGGCCACCTTGTCGGCCAGGGCCAGGGCCTTGGCCGAGTCGTAGCGGACCTTCATCAGGAGGAGCAGGTCGGCCCAGCCCATGATCCCGAGGCCGATGCGGCGCGAGGCCCGGGTCGTCCGGTCGATCTGGGGCAGCGGGTAGCGGTTGACGTCGATGACGTCGTCGAGGAAGCGGACGCCCAGGCGGACGATCGCGCGGAAACGGTCCCAGTCGAAGCGGTCCTTCGCCTTGGGGGCGTAGAAGTTGGCCAGGTTGACGGAGCCGAGGTTGCAGGACTCGAAGTCGTGGAGGGGCTGTTCGCCGCAGGGATTGGTCGCCCGGATGGGGCCGAGGCCGGCGGTGGGGTTCCCGGCGTTGATCCGGTCGATGAAGATCAGGCCGGGATCGCCGATGGCCCAGGCGGATTCGACGATGAGCTGGAAGACCTTGCGGGCATCTTTCTTGCCGGAGGGAGCGCCGGTGTGGGGGTCGATGACGTCGTAGTCGGAGCCGGCCGCGAGCGCGGCCATGAAGGCGTCGGTGACGGCGACGGAGATGTTGAAGTTCGTGACCGACGTCCCGTCGAGCTTCATCTGGATGAATTCCTCGATGTCGGGATGGTCGACGCGGAGGATGCCCATGTTGGCGCCGCGGCGCGTGCCGCCCTGCTTGACGGCCTCGGTGGCGGCGTCGATGACCTTGAGGAAGGAGACCGGGCCGGAGGCGACGCCCTGGGTCTTGCGGACGAAGCTGCCCTTGGGGCGCAGGAGGCTGAAGTCGAAGCCCGTACCGCCCCCCTCCTTGTGGACGAGGGCGGCGTTCTTGACCGTGTCGAAGATCGAGTCGAGCGAATCCTCGATCGGCAGGACGAAACAGGCGGACAGGCACATGCCCCGGCCGGCGCCCGTGAGGGTCGGGCTGTTGGGCAGGAAGTCGCGCGCGTTCATGGCCTCGAGGAAGAGCCGGGCGTATTTCTTGCGGTCGGCCTTGGACTTTTCGGCGGTGGCGACGTAGGTCGCGACGCGGCGGAAGAGGTCCTCGGGGGACTTGTCGAGGAGGTCGCCCTTTTCGTTCTTCAGGAAGTAGCGGGCCTTCAGGATCTTCAGGGCGTTGTCGGAAAAACCTCCGGACGCGGGCATGGGGACCTCCAAGTATCGACGAATTCCCACCCGAGGAATTTAAATCCTAGTGGAATACTAAGAATAACAAATTTAATCCGGGGACACAATACCCTATTTAATGAATTTAATGGGGGACATGATACCTATTTCCTATTTTTGGTCTCGGAGGATAAATAGGAAACGGGTAACATGTCCCCCGATTATCGGACCTGGTCTTCGCATGGCCCGATTAATTCGCCCTTCATCTGATGCGAAGACCTGGTCCGTTCTTACTGGTTTTCTGATACAATCTGTGTCCATCGCAGGGAATGGCACAGGAAGTGGACAAATGAGCGAACACGGCGTCGCCGACAAGCTGGAGAAGCCGGTCGTCGAGGAGGGCGCCTGGGTGGCCCCGGGCGCGGTCCTTGTCGGCCGGATCGTCGTCCGCAGGGGCGCCAGCATCTGGTACGGCTGCGTCCTGCGCTCCGACATGGAGGGCGCCGCGATCGACGTCGGCGAGGACTCGAACCTGCAGGACGGGACGGTCGTCCACGTCGACGAGAACCTCCCCTGCCGCATCGGGGCCCGGGTGACCGTCGGCCACGGCGCCATCCTCCACGCCTGCGTGATCGAGGACGAGGCCATGATCGCCATGGGCGCCACAGTCCTCTCCGGGGCCAGGGTCGGCCGCGGCTCGGTCGTGGCCGCCGGGGCCGTCGTTCCGGAGGGCATGGACATCCC
>JBGSUG010000043.1:0-8389 GCA_041736225.1 Candidatus Aminicenantales bacterium
GGCCCTGGCCGCCGTCCGCGGCTCGAGCCGCGTGACCGACCCCGAGCCCGAGGGCAAGTTCCAGGTCCTCGAGAAATACACCCGCGACCTGACCGCCCTGGCCCGCCAGGGCAAGATCGACCCGGTCATCGGGCGGGAGGACGAGATCCGGCGGGTCATCCAGGTCCTGTCGCGGCGGACCAAGAACAACCCCGTCCTCATCGGCGAGGCCGGCGTCGGCAAGACGGCCGTGGTCGAGGGGCTGGCCCAGCGCATCGCCAACGGCGACGTGCCCCAGTCGCTCAAGAACAAACGCCTGCTGGCCCTCGACATGGGCTCGCTCGTCGCAGGGACGAAGTTCCGGGGCGAGTTCGAGGACCGGCTCAAGGCCGTGCTCAAGGAGATCGACGAGTCGGGCGGCCGGATCGTCCTGTTCATCGACGAGCTCCACACCATCATGGGGGCGGGCGCCGCCGAGGGCGCGATGGACGCCTCGAACATGCTCAAGCCGGCCCTGGCCCGGGGCGAGCTCCGCTGCGTCGGGGCGACGACCCTCAACGAGTACAAGAAGTCCATCGAGAAGGACGCCGCCCTGGAGCGGCGCTTTCAGCAGGTCTACGTCGACGAACCGTCGGTCGAGGAGACGATCTCCATCCTGCGCGGCATCAAGGAGAAGTACGAGGCCCACCACGGCGTCCGGATCAAGGACTCGGCCCTCGTCGCGGCGGCGACGCTGTCGGCGCGCTACATCTCGAGCCGCTTCCTGCCGGACAAGGCCATCGACCTCGTCGACGAGGCCGCCTCGCGCATCCGCATCCAGATCGACAGCCTGCCCGAGGAGCTCGACGAGCTCGACCGGCGCACCCTCCAGCTCGAGATCGAGCGCCAGGCCCTGAAGAAAGAGAAGGACGCGGCCTCGAAGGAGCGGCTCGAGGGGATCGAGGGGGAGCTGGCCAACCTCAAGGAGAAGTCGTCGGCGCTGCGCGGCCGCTGGCTGAAGGAGAAGGAGACGATCGAGGCGGCCGGGAAGCTCAAGGAGAGGCGCGACGCCCTCAAGATCGAGGAGCAGAACGCCGAGCGGCGCGGGGACCTGGAGAAGGCGGCCGAGATCCGCTACGGCAAGCTCATCGAGATCCAGAAGGAGATGGACGCGGCCGCGGCCGGCCTGGCCGCGCTCCAAGCCAAGGGCCGGATGCTCAAGGAGGAGGTCGACGAGGAGGACATCGCCCAGGTCGTCTCCAAGTGGACGGGCATCCCCGTCTCCAAGATGCTCGAGGGCGAAGTGGACCGGCTCATCCGCATGGAGGAGATCCTGGGCCAGCGCGTCATCGGGCAGGAGCAGGCCATCCAGGCCGTTGCGGCCACGGTCCGGCGGTCGCGGGCCGGCATCCAGGAGGCGGGCCGGCCCATCGGCTCGTTCATCTTCCTCGGCCCGACGGGCGTGGGCAAGACCGAGCTCGCCCGCGCCCTGGCCGAGTTCCTCTTCGACGACGAAAAGGCCATGGTCCGGCTGGACATGTCCGAGTACATGGAGAAGCATACGGTCAGCCGGCTCATCGGCGCGCCTCCGGGCTACGTCGGCTACGAGGAGGGAGGGCAACTGACCGAGGCGGTGAAGAGGCGGCCCTACGCGCTCGTCCTCCTCGACGAGATCGAGAAGGCCCACCCCGACGTTTTCAACGTCCTGCTCCAGATCCTCGAGGACGGGCGCCTGACCGACGGCAAGGGCCGAACGGTCGACTTCAAGAACACGCTCGTCATCATGACCTCGAACCTCGGCAGCCAGGTCATCAAAGAGCTCAACCGCGACTACGAAGCCATGGAGCGGGAGGTCCGCAAGGTCCTCGAAGCCCAGTTCAAGCCCGAGTTCCTCAACCGCGTCGACGAGGTCATCATCTTCAAGCCGCTGGGGAAGGACGCCATCCTGAAGATCGTCGGGCTGCAGCTGGAGCTCCTGGCGAAAAGGCTCGGCGACCGCAAGATCGGGCTCGAGGTCGGGCAGGAGGCCAAAGAGCTCCTGGCCGAGCGGGGCTTCGACCCCGTCTACGGCGCCCGGCCGCTCAAGCGGGTCATCCAGCGCGACGTCCAGAATCCCCTGGCCATGAAGATCCTGGCCGGCGAGTACGGGGAGGGGGACACGGTCGTCGTGGGCGTCGACAAGGCCGGGGAGATCGCGTTCGGGAAAAAGTAATATAATGGAAGGCGAATCGATCACACGGAGACCACGCATGTCCAAGAGAACACCGATCTTAATCCTGGCCGCAGTCCTCGCCCTGTCCTCCCTCGCCCCGGCGAACGGCCTCAACCTCAACGGACTGGGGACGCGGTCCCAGGCCATGGGCGGGGCCTTCGTCGGCATCGCCGACGACTTCAGCGCCGTCTTCTGGAACCCGGCCGGCGCGGCGAACTTCCGCCAGACGACCTTCGGGGCCTACGCGGTCGATCTCATCCCCAAGGCGACGTATCGCCTCCAATACGAGATCAGCATTCCCGAGGTCTATCCCATCGACGCCAAAACGAAGGTTTCCCACTACCTCGGGGGGATGGTTGCCTATTACAAACCGATCAGCTCCCGGATCGTCGTCGGCCTCGGTCTCAGTACGCCCTCGGGTCTCGGGACGACGTGGGACGGCGCGGATTTCGTCACCACCATGGGCGGGACGGCCTACGATCTGTCGAGCAAGGTCGGCGTCTTCTCCCTGTCGCCGCTCATCGCCGTGAAGCTCAACGAGTGGCTGTCCGTCGGGGCCACGCTCAACATCAACAAAGGCAATTTCAACCTCAAGATGCCGGCCGGTTTCGCCGACCTGGGCGAGGGAGCGGTCGACCTCGGGCAATATGAGGAGAACATGAACGGCTGGGGCATCGGGGCGACCTTCGGCGTCCTGGCCAAGCCCATCGACAAGCTCGGCATCGGCCTGACCGTGCGGACCCCGTCGACCGTCTCCTTCAAGGGTTCGGCCCGGATGTCCTACCTCTCGCTCTACGGCCTCGCCGACACCTCCGATCTCACGCGCAAGATCACCTGGCCGCTGTGGATTGCCGGAGGCGTGTCGTTCCGGCCGACCGAGTGCCTGCTCCTGAGCGCCGACGTCCACTGGACGCAGTGGTCCAAGCTCGACCGGATCACGACCGAGTACCTGGATTCGGTTTGGGCGGCGCTGATGGAAGCGAGCGGAAACGACGTTCGCCCGCTTCGGTGGGAGGACAAGGCCCAGATCCGGTTCGGGGCGGAGTACATGCTGAACGCCACGACGGCCCTCCGGGCCGGCTACTACAACGATCCGGCCCCCGGCCCCGACGAGACCCTCAACGTCCTGCTGCCCAGCCACACCTACAACGCCTTTACGCTGGGCGTCGGCAAGGCGATCGGCGACCTTCAGCTGGATTTCGGCATCGAGTACCTCGCGGGCAAGGACCGGTCGCCTGAACCCCTCTACCGCCACGAGACCTATGGCATGAACATCGTTGCCCCGTCGGTCTCGGTGAGCTACAAGTTCTGATCGATCGCCCGGATCGACTGGTCAGGGAACTGCTCGATAAGGGACTGTCCCTCTAGATCTAGTCTTGTCGACAGGGGAGCCCTTGGCGGTTCAGGAGGATATAAAAGAAAAAATGGCTAGGGACGGAATTGAACCGCCGACGCAAGGATTTTCAGTCCTTCGCTCTACCAACTGAGCTACCTAGCCATATCACAATCGCTCTAAGCGATTTGCGATCAACAACTTACTGCCACGAAGGCCATCTATAAGACCTCCGAGGACGGACGGATTATAGCAAAACACCCGGCACCTTTCAATCCCCCGCATAAGCTCAGGACATCCGTGACACCGGGCTTTCTTGTTCTTCTTCCAGCGACGATAGTCCTCATCTGGGGTCAGCAAGTCCATCGGCGGGTGAGTACGGCCTGATCTTCTTTAGGTCTTTTTCCATCTCCCGCTTCTTCTGCTCCAGGTCGTAATGGGCTTGGAGATTGAGCCAGAACTCCGGCGAGTTGCCGAAGAAGCGTGCCAGGCGAAGCGCGGTGTCCGCGGTGACGCTGCGCTTGCCCCGGATGATCTCGCTGATCCTCGTCTGGTCGATGTTCGCCCCCTTCGAAAGCCGGTAAGCCGAGATGCCCATCGGCTTGAGGAAATCCTCGGAGAGGATCTCTCCGGGGTGGATATTCGCGATCCTGTTCATTGTCCGCTCCTTTTAGGAATGATAGTCCGTGATCTCGACGTTGGCCGCGTTACCGCTCCGCCATTCGAAACAGATCCTCCATTGGTCGTTGATCGAGATGCTCCACTGGCCCTTGCGGTCGCCCGATAACGCATGAAGCCGGTTCCCCGGCGGGACCCTGAGGTCTTCGAGGCTGATGGCCGCATGGAGGACGAGAAGCCTGCGCTTGGCCGTGCGCAGGATGTCGGGCGGGAACCGTCTGGAAACCTCTCCTTCCCATATCCTCTCGGTCTCCTTGTCCCTGAACGAAACGATCACATGACTATGCTATTACAACATAATAGTATTGTCAAGCAATAATATGCCGGTTGGGGAGGACGCGGGCGGTCTGGAGCCTCGACTTGGTGCCGGCGCTCCGCGGCCGACTTTTCACGCAGCCCGGAAGACCAGCATTGCCAAGACCTAGATGGTGGGGTAAAGCGGGGACCAATCTAAAGGCCGACGAGGCCGCATTTCCTTATGACGATGAAATCATCTTCCATTTTATCACTGAAATAGGCAAACCCGCCAGAGATAGTCATGAGTATATTAGCCGGCTTGCCGGAGACGTCCTTTCTTGGTGATTGAACAAAGAAATTATCGACATAATGTCCCTCGGAATCGAACACATCGAAAAGGATCCCTTTTCCCTCCACGACGGTCGATGTTTGAACCCATAATCTCCCGTCAACGATGTGAAGATCGAATATATCCGGCTTGAATTCGGGTGCGGACGGAGAACTCCCGACGGGACCAGAACTTCCGCTTCCTCCGCTCGTCTTGACCCGGGTGTAGGGCCGACGGAATCGGCGCACGACGGTTCCCTTGTCAACGGCGAACACCTCCAAGAGATAATCGGCCGTATGGTTAAGGATAAGAGTATTTTCGTCAAGGGATACGGCTTGAAGCTGATTCCATGCCGTCATGTGGATATCCCCTCCCTGGCCCTCGACGAAAGCACGTATGGGGAACGAGCCAAGTGGCTCGGACGCGCCGTCGTTCATCGAGATCTTGATGATGTCCACAGAAATGTCCTTGAGGCCGCCCCTGGCAGTCGGATCGAGCCGGACCCGATTACGAATGATGATGTGGCCCTTGTCGGCGCGGATGAAGCGGGCCGCAATGCCGGTACCACGAAGGCTGAGTTCCTTCTCCAAACGGCCGTCATAACCGAAAACGAGCACTTTCAGCGGATAGCCCAAGAGGTACAGCTTGTGCGGAGAGGCCCAGATATCGAACAATCCGATCAATTCGCCGGGCCCCTGGCCTTTTTTAAAGAGATTTCTAATGAATCGGCCTTTGGCGTCGAATAGAAGGGCCTGCTCCTGTCCGTCCTGGATGAAGATACCTCTCCCGGTCGATACGCGAGGGAGGTAGGTTTCTTTAAAAAAGAAATCGCTGCTTACATCCTCGATCCGCAATTCCTCTTTCAAAGTGACGATCCGGCCGGCGTTCTTGGCAATCGGCTTGGCCGGATTCTCAATGATCTGACCGAATCCTAAAGCACATACCGAGAGCAAGCCCACGAGGATGACCAGACCGGACCCAAGCCCTTTCTTCATTAGCAGCCCCTCCGCGAAGGAACAACCATGAGGTCATGATATGTCCGGAGATCGATGTTATCAATACCCATATGGAGACGTACCCGGGGGCAAATTGAAATGCCCCAGCCTATATGATATTCTGGCCGCCGGAGGGACCGAACGGATGGACGAACACGCGATCAAGGAGCTTCTCCTCAGGGAGAACGCCGAATTCCGACGGGTCCACGACGACCACCAGGCCTGCGAAAAGGCCCTCGACGCGATCCGGGCCAAGGCCTACCTCTCGCCGGCCGAGGCCGACGAGGAGCGGGAGCTCAAGAAGAAAAAGCTCGCTCTGAAAGACCGGATGTACCGGCTGATTTCGGACCGCCTCAGGGCGGAATAAGGACCTCCATGGCCCCGACCAAGTCCCGAAAGCTCCGCCTCGCGCTCGTCGGCTCCGATTCGCTCCGGGGCAAGGAGATCCTCGGCGTGTTCGCCGCGGCCAAGTTCCCCCTCGCCTCCTTCGAGCTCTTCGATCCCGACGTCGAGGAGGAGTTCGCCAAGCTCGGCCAGTTCCGCGACGAGGCCAAGGTCGTCCATGCCCTGACCCCGGCCGCCCTCGAAGGCCTGGACCTCGTCTTCCTGGCCGCGGACGAGAAGACCAACCTCCGTTACGGACACCTGGCCGCCGAGAAGGATTACGTGGCGCTGGACCTGGCGGAGACATTCAACGGCGACCCGAAGGTCCCGGTCGTGGTCGCCGGGATCAACGACGCCGAGGCCCTCAAGGGAAAGCCGGCTCTCATCGCCAACGCGAGCCCGGCCGCCATCGTGCTGTCGCACCTCCTCTCGACCCTCCGGGCGGGCTTCGGCGTCGCCCGGGCCGTCGCCACCGTCCTCGAACCCGTCTCGGCCTACGCCGAGGAGGGCATCCAGGAGCTGGCCGAACAGAGCTACGCCATGCTCGGCAGCTCGGCCATGACCAAGCGGATCTTTCGGGACCAGATCGCCTTCAACCTGCTCGCGCGGGCGGTCAAGCCCGACCGGAACGGCTTCTCGACACTCGAAAACCGGCTCGCCTCCGAGGTCCGGCGGGTCCTCGGCCCGAAGGAGATCCCACTGTCGCTGACGGTCGTCCTGGCCCCCGTCTTCCACACCTATGCGATCATGGCCCACGTCGAGCTCGGCTGCGACGCCTCTCTCGCCGAAGTCGGGGCCGCGCTCAGGAAGAACGATCGATTCCGCCTGCCCGCGGCGGAGGATGCGGCTTCCTTCTCGCCGGCGACGGTCGCCGGGAAGGACAGGATCCACATCGGACAGATCAAGAAGGACCCGGCGAACGCCCGGAGCTTCTGGATCTGGGCCATCGCCGACAACCTGACCGTGGGCTCGGCCCTCAACGCCCACGGCATCGCCCGGACCTTCGTCGGGGGCGGCCGGCGGGAAGCGTGAGCGCGCACGGGCACCAAGGAGCACAGTTCATGATCCTGGGAATGACCGGATTCGCCGAAAGAAATTTCACTTCGCCGGCCCTGCGGCTGAAGATCGGCATCAAGACCCTCAACCACCGCTACTTCGACTGGTCCTACAAGGGCGCGCCGCTCGGCGAGGCCGAGGGCCGCATCCGCGCCCTCTGTCAGAAGCGGATCCACCGCGGCCGCGTCGAGGTCTTCGTCGACCTCGTCTCGCTCAGCCCCGAGAGCTGGAACTTCACCCTCAACGAGGGCCTCCTCGAGAAGATCATGGTCTCGCTCGACCGGGTCTCGCGCCGGACGGGCCGCCGCTTCGAGATCTCGCTCGACAGCCTTTTCCGCGTGCCCCAGCTCGTCGAGGTCGACCGGAAGGCCCTCGGGCATAAGGACGCCGTCTTCCTCGAGAAGTGCTTCTCCCGGACGCTCGACGACGTCCTCGCCCTCCGGCGCCGGGAAGGTCAGGAGACGGCCCGCCTGCTCCGGGTCCACATCGCCTCCGTCCGCCGCTTCGTCCGCAAGGCCGAGGGCCTGTTCAAGCGCCAGCCGGCCCTGTTCCAGGCCAAGATCAAAAAGCGGATGGCCGACCTCAACGGCGGCGCCCCGATCCCTCAGGAGAAGCTGGCCGAAGAGGCCTCGATCCTGGCCCAGCGCTACGACTTGGCCGAGGAGATCGGCCGTCTCAAGACCCACCTCGACACGTTCGAGTCGTTCCTCGCGCCCAAGGGCGGCGAGCCCGTCGGCCGCCAGCTCGACTTCCTGGCCCAGGAGCTCAACCGCGAGGCCAACACCCTGGCCTCGAAGTCCCAGGACGTCCGCATCACCCGGGAATGCCTGGCCATCAAGAACGAGCTCGAGAGCATCCGTCAACACGTCCAGAACATCGAATAGGGGAGGGGGCGACATGATCTTCGTCATCACCGGGCCTTCGGGCTGCGGCAAGTCGACCCTCATCCGCAAGGTCATGCGCCGCCTCGGCGGCCTCGAATTCTCCGTCTCCCATACGACCCGCGCCCCGCGGCCCTCGGAGAAGGACGGCGTCGAATACCACTTCGTCACGGAGAAGGTCTTCGAGCGCATGGTTCGCGGCCGGCGCTTCCTCGAGCACGCCCGCGTCCACGGCCACCTCTACGGCACCTCCCTCGCCGAGGTGGCGAAGAAGGGCCGCCGCCGCGACCTCGTCCTCGACATCGACGTCCAGGGCGCCCGGCAGGT
>JBGSUG010000053.1:0-3377 GCA_041736225.1 Candidatus Aminicenantales bacterium
TGCTCGGAGTTCCTGGCCGCGGTCGGCGACATGGTCCGGTCCGGCCAGCCCGTCGCCGTGGTCGGCGACTCCGGGTCCCTCAAGGGCGAGTGCCTCTATTTCGAGGTCCGCTACAAGACCAAGGCCCTCGATCCCTTGCAATGGCTGAAGCGGAGGTGATAGAATGGATATCCGTTCCGCCATGAAAAACGTTCCAAGATACCGCTGGTTCCTCTGGGTGGCCGTCGTCGCGGCAGCCCTGTTCTTCGTCATCGAGATGGGTTTCCTGCGGGGCAAGCCCGGGGCCCAGGTGAACAAGGGTTTCGAGCTCCTGGACTCCCTGATCGGCCACATCCGCAAGGATTATCTGGACGAGCGGGACCCGCTCAAGACGGCCGAGGGGACCTACCGCGGCCTGGTCAACTCCCTGGACCCCCTGTCCGCCTATCTTTCGAAGGACCTGCTCGCGGGATACAGGGGGCGGACCGGGAAGGAAACGGAGCCAGGGACGGTCGTCCTGAAGCGCTATGCCGCCTTCCCCCAGGTCGTGGCCGTCGTCGTCAAATCCCCCGCCGAGACGGCGGGCATCCAGCTGGGCGATCTCCTCAGCGCCATCGAGGGGCGGAACTCGCTGAGCATGAGCCTGGCCGAGGTCAAGATCCTGCTCCGGGGCAAGGACGCAACGCCGGTCAAGGTCCGGGTCCTGCGGGGCAACGAGACCCTCGATCTGAGCGTGCCGCGGGCGCTGCTCTTCCCCGAGGCGTTCACGTTCGTCCGGGCCGCGGGCAAGCCTGCGGTCCTCAGCATCCACCGGATCGACGCTTCGCTCGTCCCCGAGCTCCGCAAGACCGTCGTTCCCGCAATCAAGGCCGGCAAGACCCCCCTCGTTCTCGATCTCCGGAGCTGCCAGGACGGCGAGGTCGATGAAGCCCTCAAGCTCGCCAACCTGTTCGTCAAGGCCGCCGACGCCGGGCGGTTCGAGGGACGGGGCGGCATGAAGACGCCCGTTTCCTGTCCGGAAGAGCCCGCGCTCAGCGCGGTCCCGCTCGTCGTCTGGACCGGCGCCGGAACGGCCGGGCCGGCCGAGCTCGTCGCGGGCCTCCTGCAGGAGCTCCGCAAGATCAAGATCGTCGGATTCGAGACCTCCGGACTCGTCGGACGCACGACGCTCTTCCCGCTGAAGGACGAGAGCGCCGTCCTGCTGACGTCGGACATCTATCTACTGCCTTCGGGACGGAAGCTTTGGGACGACGGCCTCGTCCCCGACGTCCCCATCCCCGTCGACAAGCTCGACGAAAAGACCTACTTCGAGAAAACGGTCCCTCTTCTCCCCAAGCTCTGACGGATGAGGAAGAGGCCCCAGCCCAAAGGTCGCCAACCCGGGCCGACCTTCACCCTTCTCGCCGTCGTCCTGACGGCGTCCGCCCTTCTCTCCGCCCTGCTCCTCGACTACGTCGGGGCGCGGCGCGGCGAGCCGTCCTACGTCTTCTCGTTCGCCGAAGCCCTGAAGGAAGCGGCGGTCGAGGCGGCGCCCCCCGCCGCCCCGGCCGGCGAAGCGCAGCCCTACCGGATGGAAGAGCCGTCGGAGAAGCCCGTCCCGGAGCGGGCGCAGGAACCGGCCGTCAAGTCCTTCGAGGAGGTCCTGGCCGAAAGCCTGGCCGCGGCCGGCGTCTCGGAGGACTCCATCCTCCGGCTCAAGGGACCGAAGGGCCGCCCCCTGTTCGAGGTCGAGATCCCGTCGGAGCTCTACGAATCCGTCGGGCCCGCCGTCGAGAGGGCCCTCAAGGCCGAGGGCGTCCGCGTCCTCGACAAGAAGAGGACCCCCGGCGAGGACAAGACCGAGGTCCTCTGGGCGCTCCGCCGGCCGGCGAAGCAGGACGCGGCCATCTCGTTCGTCCTGCCGGTCGAACCGCCCGTCGTCGTCGCCGAAAAGGAGCCGGCGGCCCGGAAGGCGCCGCGCGGCGAGGTCGCCCTGATCATGGACGACATGGGCACGAGCCTCGAGATCCTCGACGAGCTCATAGCCCTGGGCCGGCACATCACGGTGTCGGTCTTGCCCTACAGCGCCTACGCGGCCGAGACGGCTCGCATCGCCCACGAGAACGGGCTCGAGGTCCTGCTCCACCTCCCGCTCGAGTCCGTCAACAATCACGAGGCCATGGAGAACACCGAGGGGCTGATCATGGCCATGATGACGGAACCGGCCATCGTGGCCGCGTTCGAGTCCTGCTACGACCGCGTCCCCTTCGCCGCGGGCACGAACAACCACATGGGCTCGCGGTTCACGGCCGATCGGGACCTGATGCGGATCCTCCTGAAGCCGGTCAAGGACAGGGGGCTCTTCTTCGTCGACAGCCGGACGACCGCGAAGACCGTCGCCCTCGACGAGGCCAGGAAGATGGGCATCCTCGGGACGCAGCGCGACGTCTTCCTCGACGCCGACGAGGACCGCGGCCGGATCCGGGGGCGCCTGATCGAGCTCTTCCAGAAAGCCCGGAAGAAGGGCCGCGCGGTCGGCATCTGCCACCCCTTCCCGGAGACGCTGGCCGTCCTCAAGTCGACCTACCGCCTTCTCGACGCCTACGGTCTCGAGGCCGTCCCGGTCTCGAAGCTCATCCGCTGAATTCCGGGACATGAACGAAATCTCTGGATTTCGTATCGTGTCCCAGGAATTCAACAGGAAGTTGCCAAATCGCCCCCCGTCCGTTATCATACAGCCGAGAGAGAGGAGGAGCCCCATGAAGAGATCCGGCGCGTTCGTTCTCGTCCTCGCCATTCTGGCCCTGGCCGTGCTGCCCGCGTGCAAGAACATGTCCCCCGACGAGCTCAGGGGCACGATCGAGGTCATGGACTACACCTCGACCTGGGTGTCCAAGTACTACCAGCCCTGGCCGCCCCGGCTCATCCTGGTCCCTCAGATCAGCTTCCGCATCAAGAACATCGGGACGAAACCGCTGAACTACGTCAATTTCAACGCCGTCTACCAGTTCAAGGGCGACCCGGAGAACTTCGGGGATGCCTTCCGGGCCTCCATCCGCGGCAAGGCCATCCCGCCCGGCGGCACGAGCGATCTCATCGTCCTGAAGAGCAACCTCGGCGTCGAGGGCAAGAACCTGGCCGGCATCCGCGACAACCCGGAGTGGAAACCCGCCTTCGTCCGGCTCTTCGCCATCTCCAGGGGCTCGATGCCGGTCCTCCTCGGCGTCTACGACGTCTCCCGCGACATCGATTTCAAGGAACTGGAACCGGTCGAACCGAAGAAGTGAAATGGCGAACCTCGTTCCGTCCAAGGTCTTCCTCGTCCGCGGCTGCGGCCGGCACAGGGAGAAGCTCGTCAGCTTCGAACAGGCGCTGCGCGAAGCCGGCATCGCCCCCTTCAACCTCGTCCGCGTCTCGAG
>JBGSUG010000061.1:0-2882 GCA_041736225.1 Candidatus Aminicenantales bacterium
GGGGGCAGGGGCTCGGGCGGCGGCGCCGGGGCTTCGGGCAACACCAGCGAGCAGCCGGTCGCCACAGCGGCGGGAGGGGACGATCCGGCCGAAAAGCCCTGCAACGCGGGGAGCGTCAGCGGCGTGCAGGGGGACGTCTCCGTCAACGGCGAGAGCATGGGCGACGGGCCCAGGAGCTTCTCGGCGGGCGATATGATCACCACGGGCCCGCACAGCCGGGCGACCATCAGCTTGAGCGGCGGCAGGACCGTCATGGTCGGTTCGAACTCGAATATTTCGATGCCCGATCCGTGCGCGGAGAGCAACGGTGCTCCGATAGGGGCAATGCGGGTGGTCCAGGGACATGCTTATGCTGTCGTCAGTCGGATAATGGGTGGCGATTCCACCTTTCGGGTCAATACAGGAACTTGTGCTACGGGTGTCCGAGGCGCACCGGAACCCTTGCCCAGGCCGCAGTTATTTGCCAGCCTTGGCCCCCCGGCCGTCGATCTTTCGCGTCTGTGGCGGGCCATGGCCGGTCAAGGGCAATGGATCCCCTCGGTCGACAAGCTCGAGGAGGCGGCGCTTGTGCTCGAGATCGAGATCGATCCCGAAGCGAAAACCTTGGTCCTCACAGCCGTCAAGGGCCCGATCAAGCTCTTCGATTCGGGCGGCGGACGACGCGTCCTGAACACGGGCGAAGTCTTAAGAAAGAGCACGGATCCGGCTAGGGGTAAGCTGAAAGAAATCGTAGCGGTCATGGAGTCCCAATAAGCCAGGCAAAGATCGGGGCCGAGGCAGGGCACTCGCCGAGATCGAAAAGAGAGTCCATGAGCCCGGTCGGACAGGCTTTCGGGCTAGCCCGTTTTGAGGGGATTGCGGAGCCTCAGCGACGGGAAGCGGCTGAAGTCGCGGTCGATCGTCCAGAGCTCGTCGACGCCGTTCTGCAGGCAGATCGTCGCGATGCGCGCGTCGTGGACCTTGGGCCCGGCGATCTTTCCGGCCGAAACGAGCGCCCTCAATCGCGGCCAATAGGACGAGTCCTCGCCGATCATGACCAGGCTCGGCGATTCGAGCCAGGCGTCGATCTGGCCGAGAGCCAGCTCCAGCGGCGTCGGGGGGTTGTATATCCGCGCGTGGGTCATGACCGCGAGAAATTCGTGGAGGCAGGGCCAGGGAATGGCCCAGGGCGTCCTGCCTTCGGCCAGCCCCTTCACGCATTCCAGTGACGCCTCGTGCCAGGGCGAGTCCTCGCGGTGGGCGTAGACGAGGATGTTGCTGTCGACGGCGATCATCCGCCGTGCTCCTCGTAGCTGATGTCCAGGATCCTGTCCCACGGCGCACTTGCGAGCAGGGGGTTCAGGCCCTGTCCCTTGAAGGAGGCCGAGCGGAGCTTGAAATCCCCCGGCCCGCGGCCCGCCCGCTCTAGGACGATCTTTCTGAGACCCTCTTCGACCAGGGCTTTCAGGGTCGTTTTCTCCCTGATGGCGACCCTTTTAGCCTCATTGAAAAGGCTATCCGGAATATGTATGGTTGTTTTCATATGGCTAACCATATCAAGCCTCTTTCAATCTGTCAAGGGACTCTGTCGCCTTTGAGATAGACGCTCGGCGGCAGGCCCTCATCTCACGAACAAGGCCGGTAATTAGTCAGAGAGAGGAGGATATGCTAGATTGGAGGAAACGGACCGCGCATCGGTTCGAAGGAGGCAGGTCATGAAGAAAACGAGCGGCATGACGAGAAGGGAATTCTTCGCGGCGGGGGCCGGCCTCGCCGGGGCCGCCGCGTTCGCGGCGAATGCGTCGGGGAGCGGCCGGATTCGGGGTGGAGCGGGAACGTTTGGACGTTCCGTCCAGGCCGGTCCGCCCAAGTCGCGCGTCGTCCTGGTCAAGACCGATTCGAGGGCCGAAGGCGTCAAGAAGTGCCTCGACCTCCTCGACATCGACCCGTTCCGGGCGAAGAACGTCCTGATCAAGCCGAACTTCAACACCTCCGACCCGACTCCCGGTTCGACCCACAACGACACCCTGACCGCGCTCCTTGCCCGGATCCGCGACGAGGGCGCGAAGAGCCTGGCCATCGGCGACCGGAGCGGGCCCGAGGACACCGAGCAGGTTTTCGACAAGAAGGGCATCCGGGCCATCGCCGCGTCGTTCGACGCCAAACTCCTCAACTTCGACGATCTCGGCAACAACGGCTACACGCGGTTCGACCCGCCCGCCTCGCACTGGAAGGACGGCTTCCTCGTCGCCCGGCCCGTGGCCATGGGCGAGTGCGTCGTCTCGACCTGCTGCCTCAAGACCCATCAGTTCGGCGGCGTCTTCAGCATGTCGCTTAAGAACTCCGTCGGCATCGTACCGCGCAAGAAGCACCCCTACATGCGCCAGCTCCACGGCTCTGCCGACCAGAGGCGGATGATCGCCGAGATCAACGCCGCCTACCGGCCCGCCCTGGTCGTCCTCGACGGTCTCGAGGCCTTCGTCGACGAAGGCCCGATGACCGGGCCGCGCAAGGACGCCGGCGTGTTCCTGGCCGGTACGGACCGGGTCGCCATCGACGCCGTGGGGGTGGCCATCCTCAAAGACCTGGGATCGAACGATGCCATCATGAAGCCCCGCGTCTTCGAGCAGGAACAGATCGCCTGGGCCGTCCAGCTCGAGCTCGGCGCCTCCTCGGCGGCGGACATCGTCATCGACACGCCGGACCCGGCGAGCGAGGCCTACGCGGAGAAGATCCGGAAGATCCTATTGTCGTGATGAGCGGCCTCGTCCTCCTCACCGGCGCTACGGGCTACGTCGGCGGTCGTCTCCTCCGCCGGCTCGAGGAATGCGGCCGGCCGGTGCGCTGCCTGGCGAGGCGGCCGGAATTCCTGAAGGGGCGCGTGGGGCCGGGGACCGAGGTCG
>JBGSUG010000130.1:0-11955 GCA_041736225.1 Candidatus Aminicenantales bacterium
GACCTGGCGGCCGTCGCGCTTGAACAGCGCGGCCAGCTTGGCCGCCGAGGTCGTCTTGCCGCCGCCGTTGACGCCGACCATCAGGATGACGGCCGGGGCGGCCCCGTCCGGCGCCGGGGCGTCCCCGCGCGGCGTGAGCAGGGCCGTGAGCTCGTCCTTGAGGACCCGGTCGAGCTCGGTCTCGTCCGCGTCCTTCCGCGTCTTCGTCCGCAGGGCCTGGAGAAGCCGTTCCGCGGCCGGGACGCCGACGTCGGCCAGGATGAGGGCCTCTTCGAGCTCGTCCAGGATCTCGTCGCGGCGGCGGCCGCTCTTGAAGAGGTCTCCGACCCGGCGGAACGAATTCCGGGTCCGGGCCAGTTTTTCCCTGAGGCTTCCGAACATGGTCTTAACATTTTATTTTTCAAGCGTTTAATTGTCAATGGCGGCGGTTGAGAGCGGCCGGTGAATATGCTAGAGTGAGGGCGCCATGAACGACGTCGCCTGGCTCGTCCACCCTCCGCGCGCCGAAGCCGAAGCGCTGGCCGAGGCCCTGTCCCTGCCTCCGGCCATCGCCCGCGTCCTCGTCAACCGGAAGATCCTGACCGTGGAGGCGGCCCGCGCGTTCCTCTTCGGCGGTCTCGACAAGCTCCACGATCCCTACCTGATGAAGGGCATGGACCGGGCCGTCGCCCGCATCGGCAAGGCCGTCGCCGGCGGCGAGAAGATCCTCGTCTTCGGCGACTACGACGTCGACGGCGTCCTGTCGACGGTCATGCTGGTCAAGGCCCTCCGCACGCTCGGCGCCCAGGTCGAATATTTCATCCCGGAGCGCCTGACCGACGGTTACGGGATCAAGGACGAGCACGTTCGCATCCCGGTCGAGCGGGGGGCGACCCTCGTCATCAGCGTCGACTGCGGCATCAAGGCCGTCGCGTTCACCGCCCTGGCCCGGGAGAAGGGCGTCGACGTCATCGTCACCGACCATCACCGGCCCGGGGAGACGCTGCCCGATGCCGTGGCCGTCCTCGACCCGATCCTGCCCGATTCGGGCTACCCCGATCCCGGCCTGGCCGGCGTCGGGGTCGTCTTCAAGCTCGTCCAGGCCCTGCTCGAGAAGGCCGGCAGATCGACGGGCCTTCCCCACTACATGAAGCTCGTCTCGATCGGCACGGTGGCCGACGTCGCCGAGCTCAAGGGGGAGAACCGGCTCTTCGTCAAGCACGGACTGGAAGGGCTGCGCAACGTCGCCAACACCGGCCTCCGCAGCCTGATCGAGGCCTGCGGCCTCGGGCGCCGGAGGATCTCCGAGGGCGACCTCGGCTTCCGCATCGGCCCGCGCATCAACGCCGCCGGCCGCATGGGCATGACCGATCTCGCCGTCCGTCTCTTCTTCTCGGAGGACCCCGCCGAATCGCAGGCCCTCGTCCAGAAGCTCGACGAGCTCAACGCCCAGCGCCAGCGGACCGAGGAGAAGATCTTCAACGAGGCCAGGGACCGCGTCGAAGATCGGGGGCTCGACAAGAAATACAAGTGCCTCGTCCTGGGCAGTCCCGACTGGCACCGCGGCGTCATCGGGATCGTCGCTTCCAAGCTCAAGGACCGTTTCAACCGCCCCGTCGTCCTCTTCTCCTACGAGAACGGCAAGGCCCACGGCTCGGGCCGGAGCATCTCCGATGTCCCTCTGATCGACCTCCTCGAAGACTGCCGGCACCTTTTCCTGAGCTACGGCGGGCACCGGCTGGCCGTCGGCTGCACCCTGGCCACGGATCGCATGGCCGAGTTCAAGGCGACCCTGAACCCGCTGGCCGAAGCCCGAATCCCGCAGGACAGTCTGCACAAGACGATCAAGATCGACGGCCCGCTCGATTTCTCCGCGGTCGACGACCGCTTCATCGAGACCCTGGCCCGGCTCGTCCCCTTCGGGGTCGGGAACCCCAAGCCCCTGTTCATGGCCGACAACGTCGAGGTCCTCAGCGAGCCCCGTGTCCTCCAGGGCAAGCACCTGAAGTTCCTGGCCCGGCAGAACGGCCGGGTCTTCGAGGCCCTCGGCTGGGACAAGGCGGATTGGCGGCACATCCTGCACCGCGGCAGCCGGGTCAGCCTGGCCTTCTCGCTGATGACGTCGGAATACCTCGGCGAACAGAAGACCAACCTGTCCGTCGAAGACCTGAAGATCTGAGACGATGAGCGCCCAGAAAGCGTCGTGGCCGGCGAGGCTCGCCGCGTTCGCGGCGGCGGCCGTCCTCGTCGTTCTGGCCGCGGTACTGATCGTCCGCCTCGCCGGCCGGCGCGAGCCCGCGCACCCTTCCGAAAATGCGGGGCCCCCGCCCGAAGGCCGGACCGTCGACCTGAAGGAAAGGGTCCGTCACGAAGAGTACGAAGCCGGACGGCTCGTCGCCGTGATCCGCGGCGACAAGTTCTTCCTCGGTCCGGACGGGCGCAACCATCTGCAGGGCTCGGTCGAGGTCGTGACCTTCGGGCCGGCGGGGGAGACCGTTTCGCGGCTCGCGGCCGACGAGGTCGTCTACGCCCCCGGCTCTTCCCGTTTTTCCTTTTCCGGACACGTCCGGGTCGCGGCCGGAAGCGTCGTCCTCGAGGGCGACGGTTTCGACTACGACAAGGCCGGAGGGACTTTCGGTACGTCCGAAGAGGGGCGGTTCGCCTCGAAAACGATGGCCGGCCGCGCGAAGGGGATCGTCTACTCGGAGAGCGCCGGTGAGATCCATCTCGCCGGCGGATTCGAGGCCGTTCTTTCGGCCGCCGGCGGATCGGGGGAGCCGATCGTCCTCTCCGGGACGTCGCTCTCGTACCGGAGCGGCGATCGCCGCGGCCGCGTGGAAGGGCGGGCCGCGTTCTCGGACAGCCGCATCAAAGGAAGCTCCCATTCGCTCTCCTTCACGGCGGCCGGAGATGAGAGCGCCCTGGATTCGGTCCTCTTCGAGGGACAGGCCCGCGTCGACCTGACCGGTCCGGACCGGGAAGTTCGGGAGGGAGGGTCCGTCGCCGCCGACAAGGTCGATGTGTCCTTCCGCCGCGGCTTCATGTCGTCGGCGGAGGCCGAAGGTTCGGCCGTTTTCAGCCTGCGACCCTCGGCCGGACCGCCGATCCGCGTCCGGGCCGGGAGCGCGAGGTTCTCCGTCGGGCCGGACGGCACTCCCGGGGATTGGGCCGCTTCGGGCGGAGTGACGGCCGAGATCGGCCCAGGCGGGGACGGCGGCATGACGGCCGTCGCCAGCGATTCGACCGAATTCGCCGTCGCGACGGGTATCTTGAGGGCGGGCGGACAGGCGGGCCGGCCGGCCGTCGCGGATTCGGCCGGGATCCGGATCGAAGCGCCACTCCTTACCGTCGGTCCGGCCGCGGGCGACCTCGCGGCTTCCGAAGGGGTGCGCTGTGTCTTCAAGCCGGGCGGGGGCGACCGGGCGGCCGGATTTTTCTCGGCCGGCGAGGAGGCCTTCGTCACCGCCGACCGCCTCGTTCGAAAGAACGGTACGGGGACCGTTAGGTTCGCCGGGACCGTTCGGGCCTGGCAGGGAGGGGAATCCGTTCGGGCCGCCGAGTTAGAGATCTCCGGCGACAGGGAGGGGATGCGGGCCGGGGGAGGAGTCGCCGCCACCCTGGTTCTGCCCGCCGCGGCCGCCGGTCCGGAGCGGCCCGTCGAGATCGGTGGAGCGGAAATGGAATTCTCCGCCGCGGGCCGCGCCCTGACGTTCGAAGGTCGAAGCTACGTCCAACTCTCCGGCGCCCGTCTCGAGGCCCGCTCGGTCTCGGCCGTCCTCGCCCCCGGGGCCCGGGCCGTCGTGTCGCTCTCCGCCAGGACGGACGTCGTCCTCTCCAAAGGCCGCTACGAAGGCCGGGGTGCGGCCGCCGCCTATGAGGCCGCGTCCGACCGGCTGGTCCTCACCGGGAAGCCCGTTCTGACCGACGGGAAGGGCGCCGCCGCCAGGGGGGATAAATTGACTTTCGATCTGGCCGATGATAAGATTTTGCTCGAGAATGAGGGACAGGGAAGAACGACGACCGTCGTCAAATCGTGAGCCATGAAGGGTTCTCTGCGTGCGGTCGGTCTCGAGAAGAGCTACGGGGGCAAAAAGGTCGTCGACGGGGTTTCCGTCACGGTCGAGCAGGGAGAGATCGTCGGATTGCTCGGCCGCAACGGGGCCGGCAAGACGACGACGTTCTCCATGATCCTCGGGCTTGTCCCCCAGGACGGCGGGCGGGTCTTCCTCAAGGATGAGGACGTCACCGACAGGCCGATGTACCTCCGGGCGAGGAAGGGCCTGGTCCTCCTGCCCCAGGAGCCGTCGGTGTTCCGGAAGATGACCGTGGCCGAGAACCTGCTGGCCGTCCTCGAAACGCGGCCTTCCGGGGCGGCGTCGCGGGCGGCCCGGGTGAGCGGCGCGCTCGAGGAATTCGGGCTGGACGCTCTGGCCGGGTCCATGGCCCTGACCCTCTCGGGCGGCGAAAGGCGCCGGCTCGAGATCGCCCGGGCGATGGTCCTGGACCCCGAGTTCCTCCTTCTCGACGAGCCGTTCACGGGCATCGACCCGCTGTCGGTCCGCGATCTCCAGGAGATCATCCGGGGTCTCCGCGGGAAGGGGATCGGCGTCCTGCTGACGGACCATTCCGTCCGGGAGGCCCTCGAGATCACGGACAGGGCATACATCCTCGAGGGCGGCCGGGTCCTCAAGGAGGGGACGCCGGCTGAAATTGTTTCGTCGGACGAAGTGAGAAAGAGCTATTTGGGCGACGAGTTTCGTCTCTAGATAAGGACAGAGCACGGGAGCAAGGTAAGAACGATGTCCCTGAAACAGCGACTCGACCAGCGGCAGGTCCAGAAGCTCATCCTGGCCCCCGCACTCCAGCAGGCCATCAAGCTCCTGCCGCTGACCAATCTCGAGCTCATCGAGGTCATCGACGAGGAGCTCTCCCAGAATCCGATGATCGAGATCGAGGACGAGGCTCGCGAAGTCAAGCCCAAGGACAGCGAAACGGTGGCCGCCGAAGAGGCCGGGGTCCGGGACCGCCCAGGCGTCCTCGACGGGCTGAACCTCGAGTCCATGGAATCGAAGATCAGCGCGGACGGCCGCGGCACCGACGTACTGGCCGGATTCCAGGAATACCTGGACGAGGGGTTCCGGCCCCACTTCAGCGATAACCGCGAGGCGGTTTCCCTGGAGAACACCCTGTCCCGGACGCCCTCGCTCTGGGACCACCTCGAATGGCAGGCCTCGCTGACCTTCTTCGACCGCGAGGAGCGCGAGCTCGCGACCAACATCATCGGCGACATCAACGAGAGCGGCTACCTCGAGACGGGCATCGAGGAGCTGGCCCGGTTGAACCGGACGACGCCCGAGAAGATCGAGGCCCTCCGGGCCAAGATCAAGACGTTCGATCCCGTCGGCTGCGGCAGCCGGGACCTGTCGGAAGCCCTCATCGCCCAACTGGACAACCTCCGGATCCAGGACGAGACGGCCCGGGCCATCGTCACCGCGCACCGGGCCCTGCTCGAGAAGTCGGACTACGCCCAGCTGGCCCGGGCGTTGAACGTGCCGCTCTCCGAGGTGCGGTCGAGCATCGACATCATCCGGGGCCTCGACTTCGCTCCCGGCCGGAAATACAACGAGGAGAGGACGTCCTACGTCGTCCCGGACATCGTCGTCAGCCGCGAAGGCGACGAGTGGAAGGTGCTCGTCAACGACGAGGGCCTGCCCCAGCTCCGCCTCAGCCCCTACTACCGCCAGCTCCTGGCCAAGGCGGCCGTCGGCGAGCCCGAGGCCTACCGGTTCCTCAACGACCGCCTGAAGAAAGCCATCTGGTTCATGCGCAGCCTCAACCAGAGGAACCAGACCATCTACAAGGTCGCCCGGTTCATCGTCGACCGGCAGAAGGAATTCTTCGAGAAAGGCATCGACTTCATCAGGCCCCTGACCCTGATGGAGATCGCCCAGGACATCGGGGTCCACGAGTCGACCGTCGGCCGGGTCGTCGCCAACAAGTACATGATGACGCCGCGCGGCGTCTTTTCCCTAAAGTACTTCTTCCACAAGTCCCTGCAGGGGAGCTACGGCGAGGACGTCTCCTCGCTCAAGGTCAAGGACAAGCTCCGCAAGCTCGTCGAAGGGGAGGACCGGGACAATCCGCTGAGCGACATCGAGATCGGCGACCTGCTGGCCCGCGAGGACCTGCACATCGCCCGGCGGACGGTGGCCAAATACCGCAACCAGCTCAAGATCGAGCCGTCCCACATCCGCAAGAGAAAGTCCATGATGGAGGAGAGATCATGAACGTCCATTATACGGCCCGTCAGGCGGCGCTCACTCCCGAGATCAAGGCCTACTGCGAGAAGCGGCTGGCCCGGCTGAAGACCCTCGTCGACGACATCCTCGACGTCAACATCGTCCTCGCCGTCCAGAAGAACCGCAGCAAGGCCGAGATCAACGTCCGGGCCAGGGGCGGCGGCCTGGTGGTCGCCGCAGAGACCCAGGACATGATGGACTCCCTAAACGGCGCCTTCGACACTCTGGAGAAACGGATCAAGAAGGAGCGGGCCAAGTGGCGCGAGAAGAAGCGCCGCGGCGGCCGGCAGCAAAAGGCCCTGGCCCCCGCCGTCGAGGCCCCGGAGCCGGAGAGGCGGGTCGTCCGGAGCCCCTATTACTCGCTCAAGCCCATGTCGATCGAAGAGGCCATCGTCCAGCTCGACGTCAAGGCCAAGGAGGTCTTCCTCTTCCGCCGCGAAGATTCCCGGGAATGGGCCGTCCTCTTTCGCCGTAAGGACGGCCACTACGGCCTCGTCGAGCCCGAATAGGGTCATGGAGGGATCGTGAAGCTCCACGCGCTCCTCGACGAGGACCTGGTCCTGCCCCGGCTCGGATCCCGGGACCGGACGGGGGTCCTCCGCGAGCTCTCGGCCCGGCTCGAGGCCCGGCACGCCGGAGAGCTCGACGGGGCCCTTCTCGAGAAGCTGTTGAAGCGGGAGGAGCTCGGGACGACGGCCATCGGCCACGGCGTGGCCGTGCCCCACTGCCGGGCGAAAGGCCTGGCGTCGCCGGCCCTGGCTTTGGGACTGTCGCCCGACGGCGTCTCCTTCGAGGCGGTGGACGGAAAGCTGTCGCACGTCTTCTTTCTTCTCGTCTCGCCCGAGGACCGTCCCGGCGAGGGGCTCCGCCTCCTCGCCGCGATCGCCTCCCTGACACGGTCCTCGCGGACGCTGGCCTCCAAGCTGCTCAAGGCGCCGACGCCGGCCGACGTGCTCAAGGCCCTCCGGGCGGAGGAGGAGAAGGGCCGTGGCTAACAAGCCGGCCGCCGTCCCGGCCGATCCTCCCGCCGAACACACGACGATCTCGGCGGGGCTTCTCAAGATCTTCGGCCAGGGGACGCTCATCCTCGGCGACAGCGGCATCGGCAAGAGCGAGAGCTCGCTCGAGCTCATCGCCCGCGGCCACCAGTTCGTCGCGGACGACGTCGTCCAGATCCTGGTGACGCCCGCGGGCGAGCTCTGGGGCATGGCCCCGGCGCTGAGCCGGAACTTCATGGAGATCCGGGGTCTCGGCATCATCAACATCCGGGCCATCTTCGGGCCCCGCTCGATCGCCCGGCAGGCCCGGATCGACCTGGTCGTCCGGCTGAAGAAATGGCGCCGCGGCTACGAGGTCGACCGCCTCGGGCTCAAGTCCGGGGACGACATGACGATCCTCGGCCGGAAGATCCCCCAGCTGGCCATCCCGGTCGCCCCGGGCCGCAACATCGCCACCCTGATCGAGGTCGCCTGCAAGGTCCACATCCTCCGCCAGAAGGGCTACAGCGCGCCGGACGAGATCATCCGCCGGCTGGACCGAGTTCTGACCTGAGAAATGCCATGAAGTCACCCGCGAAGGACAACCGCTTTCTGATCGTCACCGGGCTCTCCGGCTCGGGCAAGACCGTGGTCAGCCGGGCCCTCGAGGATTTCGGCACCTATTGCGTCGACAACCTGCCGGCCAAGCTCATCGGGAGCTTCGTCGACCTCTGGCTCAGGAAGAAGGTCGAGATCGACCGGGTCGCCCTGGTCGTCGACATCCGTGAGCCGCGCTTCCTCGCCGAGTTCCCGGGGGTCCTCCGCGAGATCCGGAAAAGGGTGCCCGTCCGCCTGATCTTCCTCGAGGCGACGGACGAGGCCCTGGCCAAGCGCTTCAACGAGACCCGGCGGCCCCACCCGATGGCCCCGCGCAAGCCCATCCTGGAGGGCGTCCGGCTCGAGCGGAAGAGGCTGCTCGGTATCCGCAAGATGGCCGACGACGTCGTCGATACGTCGGGCCTCAACATCTACCAGCTCAAGGACCTCATCGCCGAGCGCATCCTGCGGCGCCGGCGGCCGAGGACTCAGGTCGTGGTGACGAGCTTCGGCTACAAGCACGGCCTGCCGCTCGAGTCCGACATCGTCTTCGACACCCGGCTCCTGCCCAACCCCTTCTACGTCGAGCGGTTGAGGACCCGGAACGGCAAAACCCCGAGCGTGCGCCGGTTCGTCCTCGGCTCGCCGGGGACCAAGCCCTTTCTGGGCCATCTCTGCCGCCTCCTCGATTTCGCCCTGCCCCGGTTCGCCCGGGAGGGCAAGACGACCGTGGCCGTGGCCGTGGGCTGCACCGGAGGCCGGCACCGCTCGGTCGTCGTCGCCGAGGAGCTCCGGGCCCATCTCAAGAAGGGGCCGTACGACGTCAGGGTCTATCACCGGGACCTTTCTAAATAGGGGCCTTTGTCATACAATAGCCGACTGAACGGGAGAGAGAACGACCCATGATCGGAGGCATCATCGTCTGCCACGGCCGCATGGCCGAGGAGTTGCACAACGCGCTGACCATCATCCTCGGCGAGGCGCCCAACATCGAGGCCATCTCCATCGGCTGGTACGACGACGTCGAGGACTCCAAGAAGAAGATCAGCCAGAGCCTCAAGCGGGTCGACCAGAAGAGCGGCGTCGTCATCTTCACCGACATGTTCGGCGGCACGCCGTCCAATCTGAGCTTCAGCTTCTTCAAGGAGAACCACGTCGAGATCATCACAGGCGTCAACCTGCCCATGCTGATCAAGTTCGTCTCCCTCCAGCGCAACAACAACCTCAAGGACGTCGCCAAGAAGGTCGTCGACCAGGGCAAGAAGAACATCCACCTCGTCAGCGCCCTGCTCGGTTCCCGGGCCAAGTGACCCCGCCCATGCTCGACAAGACCGTCACCATCCGCAACAAGCTGGGCCTCCACGCCCGGGCCGCGGTCAAGTTCGTCAACCTGGCCAACCGCTTCGTCGCGTCGGTCAAGATCGTCAAGGACGGCGACGAGATCGACGGCAAGAGCATCCTGGGCATCCTGACCCTGGCCGCGACCCAGGGCACGGCCATCCGGCTCCTCGTCTCGGGTAAGGACGAGGACGCGGCCATGGCCGCCCTCGTCGAGCTCATTGGCAACCGCTTCGACGAGAAGGAGTGACGCGGCATGGACGTGAGACGCCTGCGCGGCATCGGGGTTTCACCCGGCATCGCCATGGGCGAAGCGCTCCTGGCCAAGCGGGTCGTCTTCACCTCGCGCAAAGAGATCATCGACGAGGCCCAGGTCCCCGACGAGATCAGGCGTCTCCACCAGGCCCTCGACCGGACGCGCGAAGACCTGGTCAAGGTCAAGGAGGGCGTCCGGGAGAAGATGGGCCCGGACAGCTCCCTCATCTTCGAGGCCCACCTCCTCATCCTCGAGGACCCGTCGCTCGTCGGCGGGCTCGAGAGCGTCATCCGCGACGAAAAGGCCCGGTCCGAATGGGCCCTGTCCAAGACCAATTCGCGATTCGAACAGCTGTTCGAGTCCCTCACCGACGAATACTTCCGGCAGCGCAAGTCCGACGTCTCCGACGTCCTGAAGCGCGTCTACCGGAACCTCGAGGCGCGACGCGAGAAGGAGAAGCAGCCCCAGAGGGAGCACATCCTCGTCGCCCACGAGCTCCTGCCCTCCGAGGCCGCGCTCCGGCTGAGCCGGGAGCTGACCCTGGGCGTCGCCCTGGACATGGGCGGGCAGACGTCGCACACGGCCATCCTGGCCCGGTCGCTCGGCATCCCGGCCGTGCTCGGGCTGCGCGACATCTCCCGCCAGGTCCGTGATTGCGAGTTCGTCATCGTCGACGGCACCGACGGCGAGATCATCATCGATCCCCCGCCCGCCGTGCGCCGGGAGTTCCAGGCCAAGAAGGAGAAGTACGAGAACTACGGGCGGGAGCTCCAGAAGACGGCCAAGCTCAAGTCGGAGACTCTCGACCGCGTCCGCTTCATCCCCCAGGCCAACATCGAGCTCCCCGAGGAGATCGCGCTGGCCCTGTCCATGGGGGCGGAGGGCGTCGGCCTCTTCCGCTCCGAGTTCATCTACCTCCGCCGGGAGTCCCTGCCGACCGAGGAGGACCACTTCGAGATCTACTCGCGCCTGGCCCGGGGCGCGGCGCCCCGCCCGGTCACCATCCGGACCCTCGACATCGGCGGCGAGAAGAGCCTGCCCCGGCTGAACATCGAGAAGGAGCCCAACCCGGCCCTCGGCCTGCGGGCCGTCCGTTTCTCCCTGCGCCACAAGGACCTGTTCCGCATCCAGCTCCGGGCCATCCTCCGGGCCAGCGTCACCAAGAACGTCCGCATCCTCGTCCCCATGGTCACCGAGGTCGACGAGATCCTCGAGGTCAAGGACGTCTTCGAGGACGTCAAGAAGGGGCTGCGGCAGGCCGGCGAGGCCTTCGACGAGAAGATCCCGCTCGGCGTGATGATCGAGGTCCCCGCGGCGGCGGCCCTGGCCGACATCATGCTGAAGGAGGTCGATTTCGTCAGCATCGGGACGAACGACCTCATCCAGTACTATCTCGCCGTCGACCGGTCGAACGAATTCGTGAACCACCTCTTCAAGCCGTTCCACCCCGCCGTCCTCCGGCTCATCCGGTCCGTCATCCAGGCGGCCCGGAGCGCCGAGAAGGACGTCGTCGTCTGCGGCGAGATGGCCGCGGACACGCTCTCGGCCATCGTCCTGATGGGCTTCGGCCTGAGGACCTTCAGCATGAACCCCATCTTCATCCCGCGGATCAAGAAGGCCCTGCGGTCGATCGAATTCCGGACGGCGGAGCGGATCGCCGACGAGACCCTGAAGCTCCGGAGCGCCCAGCAGATCGAGGAGTACGTGATCGAGGAGATCCTCCTCCGCCATCCGCAGGTGTTCCTGACCGGCCAGCCGATCGAAGCTGCCCCGAAGAAATAGGTTCCTCCTCCCGGCCGGAGGGGATCCGCCCTTTTCGGCTATGCTCGCGATATCGTTCCTTGCCCCCGCACCCCGGGAACCCTGTAGCTGGTTCCCCCCGCCTACCGGCGGGCCCCCCCTCCCTCACGGGGGCCTAGGAACGATACCGTTCGCCGCCTCACGGGCGGATTCCCGTACCGAGGGAGGAGGACTATTTCTAGCTATGAGAGGAAAGGGAAAAGAGGACCGTCCCCTGCGGGGACGATCTTTTTATTTGCGGCGGTAGTCGTCCGAGAGCCGGACGATGTCGGATTCCGCGGAGGGGCCGAGCCAGAGCTCCATGACGCGGGCCGGCTTGTCGCCGACGTTGCGGACCCGGTGCGGCGTGCGGCGGGGGACGACGAACTCCTCGTTCGGTGCGGCGAGCCAAACGCGGTCGCCGAGCGTGACCTCGAGCCCCGGATCGAGGACGACCCAGAACTCGGCCCGGCCCTCGTGGTACTGGAGGGACAGGCGTCCGCCGGGATCCACGGTGATGATCTTGACGCTGCTGACGTTCCCGTGGGGAAAGCGTCGGAACCGACCCCAGGGCCGGACGTCCTCGACGATGCCGGCCTCGAAGCCGGACTCGGGAGGGGGCTTTTCGCTCACGGCCTAGAAGGGGATGTCGTCGTCGGGACCGCCGGTGCCTCCCGGGGCTCCGCCCTCGTCGCCCGCGGGAAAGTCTTCCTCGCCGGCGGCGGCGCCG
>JBGSUG010000151.1:0-5632 GCA_041736225.1 Candidatus Aminicenantales bacterium
GGATCGCCGCCGCCTACCCCGACCGGCGCCGGGTCGCCGCGTCGATGGACCTGACCGATCTCGCGGGCCTCTCGTTCGGCGAGGTCAAGACCAGCCTCTTTCTCGGCCAACTGAGAAAGGCCGACGGCCTCGTCCACGTCGTCCGCGCTTTCACCGACGACGACCTGCCGCACGCCCGGGGCCGCATCGATCCCGCCGCCGACGCCCGGAGCATGGAAGAGGAGCTCGTCCTGGCCGACCTCGTCCTAGCCGACTCGCGTCTGGAGCGGCTCGATAAGGACCTCAAGAAGATGAAGGACCCGGAGGGCGAGAAGGAGCGCGAGCTCCTGCTCCGGCTCCGCCCGGCGCTCGAGTCGGGCCGCGGGCTCCGGGAGCTGCCGATCACCCCGGCCGAGGAGAAGCTCATCCGCAGCTTCGCCTTCCTCAGCCTCAAACCCCTCCTCCACTTCGTCAATATCGACGAGAAGGACCTGGCCTCCGTCCGCCGGCCGGAATCTCTCTTTCCCGGCCTCGCCGCCCGGGCCTCCGGGGAGCCCACCGGGGACACGTACCAAAGGTACATGTCCCCATCCGGGCCCCCATCCGGGCCCCCATCCGAAACGGACCGTCACGTCCTGGCCTTCTGCGGCCGCATCGAGAGCGACCTGGCCGAGCTCGACGAGACCGAACGGGCCTCCTTCATGGCCGAATACGGGCTGGCCGGGCTGAGCGCTCCGCTCTTCTCCGGGCAGGCGGCCGCATTCCTCGACCGCATCACGTTCTTCACCGTGGGCAAGGACGAGGTCCGGGCCTGGACGGTCGGTAAGGACGCCACGGCCGCCGAGGCCGCCGGGGCCATCCACTCCGACATCGCCAAGGGCTTCATCCGGGCCGAGGTCGTCGACGCCGAAGAGCTCCTCCGCCACGGAACTCTCGCCCGCGCCAAGGAGGCCGGGGCCATCCGGCTCGAGGGCAAGGACTACGTCGTCCGGGACGGCGACGTCGTCTACTTCAGGTTCGCGACATGAACGCCGCCTTCCGGACGATCGCCCGGGACCCGCACTCGGCGGCCCGGACGGGCCTCCTCGAAACGCCCCACGGGACCGTCGCGACCCCGGCCTTCATGCCCGTGGCCAGCCAGGGCACGGTCAAGGGGCTGACCCACGCCCAGGTCGAAAGCCTCGGCGCCGACATCATCCTTCTCAATTCCTACCACCTGTTCCTGCGCCCCGGCGTCGAGGACATCGAAACCCTGGGCGGCCTGCACCGCTTCATTTCCTGGCCCAAGCCCATCCTGACCGACAGCGGCGGTTTCCAGATCTACAGCCTGTCGTCCCTCGTCCGCGTCACCGACGAGGGCGTCCGCTTCGCCTCGCACCTCGACGGGACGAAGATCCTGCTCCGGCCCGAGGACGCCGTCGACCTCCAGGTCCGGATGGGCACGGACATCCTGATGTGCCTCGACCATTTCCCGGCCTATCCCTGTTCCGAGGAGACGATGAAGGAGTCGGTCCGCCTGACGGAGTTGTGGGCCCGCCGGTCCATGGCGGCCTTCGCCCGCCACGACACGCGTCAGCAGCTCTGGGGGATCTCGCAGGGCGGCATTTCCCCCGACCTCAGAACGCGTTCGATCGAGGGACTGATGGAACAGGACTTCGCCGGCTACGCCTACGGCGGACTGGGCATCGGCGAGCCCAAAACCCGCCTTTTCGAGACGCTCGAGCTCGGCCACGGCCTTCTGCCGGCCGACCGGCCCCGCTACCTCATGGGCATGGGCTACATCGAGGACATCGTCGAGGCCGTCGCCCGGGGCGTCGATCTCTTCGACTGCGTCCTGCCGACCCGCAACGCCCGCAACGGGACCCTGTTCACCAGCCGGGGTCGCGTGGCCATCAAGAACAGGAAGTACGCCCGCGACGGGGGGCCGCTCGACGAGGCCTGCACCTGTTACACCTGCAGGAACTTTTCCCGGGCCTACCTCCGCCACCTCACCGAGCGCGACGAGATCACCGCGGCCGTCCTGAACACCGTCCACAACCTCCATTTCTATCTTGACATCTTCCGTAAAATACGCCATTCTATTGCGTCTGGCTCCTTCGATTCCCTGAAGAAGAGTCTGATCTCGAACGCCTTACAAAAGGAAGAAATGCCATGATCTTCGCCACCATCGCCGACTTGGCCCGCCAGGCCGGAGCGGGCGCCGGCACCCGGCCTAACATGCTGGGCGCCCTCCTGCCCTTCGTCCTCGTCTTCGTCATCTTCTACCTCCTCATCATCATGCCCCAGAGGAAAAAGCAGAAGAAGCACATGGAGCTCGTCGGGGCCCTGAAGTCCGGCGACAAGATCATCACCACCGCCGGCATCTTCGGCACGGTCGTGGGAGTCCAGCAGGACCGCATCGAGCTCAATATCGCCTCCAACACGATCATCAAGATCACCAAGAGCGCCGTGGGAGTCATCCTGGGCGCCTCGGACAAGCCCCAAGCCGAGTAAGGGCCGCGGGAAGGGCCCCCGGCCCCTCCCCTGCGCCGGAGTACTCGAGAGAGTGAAGGTCCCATGAAAAAGAACCTGCAATGGAAGGTCGTCCTGACGCTGGCCGTCATCGCCGGGGCGTTCCTCCTCGCCTACCCGTTCAACGACGCCAGGATCAAGCGCGGCCTCGACCTCAAGGGCGGCATCCACCTCGCCCTCCAGGTCATGACCGACGACTCCATCAACATCGAGACGGACCAGGAGATCGCCCGCCTCGAGGAGCTGCTCAAGAAGAACAGCATCACCTTCCAGAAGGTCACCAAGGAAGGCCTCGGACGCATCGCCGTCCAGGGCGTGATGGCCGACCAGGAGGGCAAGACCCGCGACCTGTTCGACGAGTACAGCCGGGACTGGGAGTACGGATTCAGCGGCGACCGGGCCAACCTGACCCTCAAGCCGCTGGCCGTCCAGTTCCTCCGCGACCAGTCCGTCGACCAGGCCCAGCAGACGATCGACAACCGCGTCAACGCCCTCGGCGTCGCCGAACCCCTCATCCAGAGGCAGGGCTCGGACCAGATCGTCGTCGAGCTGCCCGGCGTCGACGACCCCGAGAGGGTCAAGGAGCTCATCAAGGTCACCGCCGTCCTCGAGTGGAAGCTGGTCAAAGCCGGCCCCGCGGCCGACGAGGCCACCCTGCTCCAGGCGACGAACGGCCAGGTCCCCGACGACGCCGAGGTCATCAAGGGCGATCCCAAGAGGGGCCAGGGCGGCTTCTACCTCGTCGACAAGGTCGCCGTGGTCACCGGCAAGGACCTGAGGACGATCCGCCAGACGACCGACGAGTGGAACAACGCGGCCGTCTCCTTCTCCCTCAACGCCGACGGCGGGGCCCGGTTCGAACAGGCCACCGGCGAGAACATCGGCAAACAGATCGCCATTATCCTGGACAAGAAGGTCCAGTCGGCCCCGGTCGTCGAGACCAAGATCATGCGGGCCCAGGGCGGCATCATCCGCGGCCGGTTCACCGCCCAGGAAGCCGAGGACCTCGTCGTCGTCCTCAAGGCCGGCGCCCTGCCGGCCGGCATCCGCTACCTCGAGGAACGGACCATCGGGCCGGCTCTCGGCGCCGACTCTATCCGCCAGGGGCTCATGGCCGGACTCGTGGCCATCATCGCGGTCATGACCTTTCTCATCGTCTTCTACAAGTTCTCGGGGATCAACGCCCTCATCGCCCTGCTCCTCAACGTGCTCCTCCTGTTCGGGGCCCTGGCCTATTTCAAGGCCGCCCTGACCCTGCCGGGCATCGCCGGCATCATCCTGGCCATCGGCATGGCCGTCGACGCCAACGTCCTCATCTTCGAGAGGATCAAAGAGGAGCTGGCCCTCGGCAAGGGCGTCGCCAGCGCGATCTCCCAGGGCTTTTCCCGGGCCTTCACCGCCATCTTCGACTCCAATCTGACGACCATCATATCGGCCATCTTCCTGTTCCAGTTCGGGACGGGCCCCATCCGGGGTTACGCCGTGACGCTGACCATCAGCCTGATCGCCAACCTGTTCACGGCCGTCTTCGTCTCCCACCTCATCTTCGACCTGATGATCAAGAAATCCGCCAAGACACTGAGTATCTGACATGCAACTCTTCAAAACCCCCCATATCCAGTTCCTGAAATACAAGTACGTCGCCCTGGTCGTCACGGCCGTCATCGTGCTGGCCGGCGTCCTCAACGTCACGGCCTTCAAGGGGCTCAAGCTGGGCGTCGACTTCGGCGAGGGCACGCTCATCCGGGTCATGACCCGGACGCCTTCGAACGAGGGCGACATCCGCGACCTCCTCGGCCAGGTCGGCCTGGCCAAGAGCCAAGTCCAGAGCTCGGGCAGCACGGGACGCGAGTTCCAGATCAGGGCTATGGAATCCGGCAACACCAAGACCGACGCGGCGGAACAGCTCGAGGCCCACGAGGCCCTGGCCGACAAGGTCATCGCGGCCCTCCGCGGCGACGACGGGAAAGCCGAAAAGGCCCGCGGCCTCGTCGACCTCAACACGATCGACGAAAAGTCCCTCACGGCGCTCCTCGAGAGCGCCTTCCCCGGCTCGGGCCCGGACGCGGCCCTGAAGGTCCTCTCTTTCCGGAACCAGACCGGGATCATCGCCGAGTTCGAGGAGCTTTCCGGGATCGGCCTCAAGCCCGAGATCCAGGCCTTCCTCAAAGACAAGACCTACCTCGGCAAGATGACCATCCTCAGCCGCGAGACGGTCGGCCCGCAGGTCGGCGCCGACTTGCGGCGCAAGGCCGTGCAGGCGACCATCTGGTCCCTGCTGGGCATGCTCGTCTACATCGCCCTGCGCTTCAAGCTCGAGTACGGCGTCGCCGCCATCTTCACCCTGGCCCAGGACGTCCTGATCACGATGAGCCTCTACTCGTTCACCAACCGCGAGATCAACCTGCCCATCATCGCCGGCATTCTGACCATCGTCGGCTTCTCGATCAACGACACCATCGTCATCTTCGACCGCGTCCGGGAGAACCTGAAGATCATGCGCGGCAAGGGCCTCGAAGAGGTCATGAACGTCAGCCTCAACCAGACCCTGGGCCGGACGATCATCACCTCGGGCACCGTCCTCCTGACCGTCGGGGCCCTGTTCCTCTTCGGCGGGGAGGTCATCAACGACTTCGCTTTCCTGATGCTCATCGGCACGGTCGAGGGCGTCTATTCGACCATCTATCTGTCCTGCCCGATCGTCCTGTTCTGGCAGAAATGGTTCAGGCCGAAAAAAGCGGGAAAGCGCTAAATTTCCCTTGTCAAAAGGATTTATTTCTTCTATACTACCGATTGTGTTGTTCTGTAATATCACGTGCATGAGGTAAGCATCATGGCGGAAGCTAAAAAGCAGGTCAACGCGACGGCTGTTCCCGCGCTCTTCAAGGACTCCTTCTTCAAGAGCGAGAAGGGCACGGCCCGGAAAGCCCTCGTCTTTCCGATCGCCCTGATACTGCACGTCGCTCTCATCATCTCGGCCATCGTCCTCCCCCTCCTCTCCACGGGTGATCTGCCCACGGTCGAGGTCTATAGCGCCTTCCTCGCGCCCCCCCCGCCGCCCCCCCCGCCCCCGCCGCCGCCGGCCAAGCGGAAAGCGGCAACGGTCAGTGCGCGGATCAAGCGCGTCCAGTCCACGGCTCCG
>JBGSUG010000185.1:0-9375 GCA_041736225.1 Candidatus Aminicenantales bacterium
GCGGCAGCGGTCGGCCGTGCGGCGGCACTGCCAGACGATGGCGTTGGCCGCGGGCCGGCCCGACTTCCGGTCCCAGAGGACGGTCGTCTCGCGCTGGTTGGTGATGCCGACGGCGGCGATCGAGCGGACGGGGACGGCGGCGAGCACTTTCTGAATGGTCCGGTAGACGCTTCGCCAGATCTCCTCGGGATCGTGTTCGACCCAACCGGGCCGGGGGAAATGCTGGGGGAATTCCTCGTAGGCGCAAGAGACGGTCCGGCCGCTCCGGTCGAAGACGATGGCCCGGCTGCCGGTCGTGCCCTGGTCGATGGCCAGTACGAGGCCCACGTCAGATCCTCGGAGCGACCCAGGCCGCGATGTCCTCGAAAACCTTCCCGCGTCCGAGGTCGATGGACAGGGCGTGGAACATGTCCGGGTACTCGATGAGCGTCTTGTCGGCCAGGGCGATCTTGCGAAATACTTTTCGGCCGCCGCTCTCGTCGACGAGGTGATCGACGCCGGGAATGAGGAAGAGAGACGGGACCGCGTAGGAGCGGGCCAGCCGCCCGGCCCGGGCCTGGACGGGCAGGAACCCGGCCAGGACCCCCAGGCTGACCACCCGGACCTCGTCCGGGTTCGCGTTCATGACCGCGGCGTAGTCCGGATCTCTGGTCGCCATCTCCGAAGTGAAGGGAGTATCGACCAGATGCTTCGGGTCGAACGGCCGGACGAGGGCGACCTTGAGGTAGACGCTCGGAGGGAACTTCAATCCGTTCTTGAAGGCCGGGGCGATCGGCACGACGCCGGCGAACCTGTCGGGGTGGCGCCCGGCCAGGTCGTAGACGATGAGACCGCCCATGCTCTCGCCGAGGAGGAAGATCTTCTTTCCGAGAAAGTCCCGGCCGGCGATCTCGCGCAAGGCGAGAATGTCCCGGAACCAGGTCTCGAACGAGTCGACGTGTCCCCGCGGCCGCTCCGGCGTCCGGCCGAAGCCGCGGAGCTCGATCGCGTACGAGGCGTAGCCCTGTCCGGCCAGGTATGCGGCCAGGAAGTCCCAGCGGGCCGAGTGGGCCCCGAGGCCGTGGACGAGGAGGAAAACGGCTTTGGGCGAGGCCGGCCCGGCAGTTATCGCATCCCAGCGCCGATAGAGGAAGTCAGTGCCTTGGAGATCTTTCATGGCCGGATTATAACAGAGACGGCTCGGGCGGCGGTAGCGGCGGCCTCCCCCCGGTTGGAGGGACAGCCCCATTCGGGGACAGTCCCTCCTCGGGATCCGCTTGAACGCCGGGCGCTTTCTCTGTATGATAAGGGCCGAAATCCGGAACGAGGAGGTCTGGTGGCTAGAGGTAACAGAGCATTCAAGAGCGAAAAAAGAACCAAAGAACTCAGGCGTCTGAAGAAACAGGAAGAAAAGCGGCAGCGTAAGCTGGCCAAGCTCGAAAATCCCGAGGGGGAACCCGAAGTCTTCTCGGCCGACGAGGCGCCCGCCGCTCCGCCCAACCCGGACGATCCCGAACAGGAAGCGAGCTGAGGCCGTTCTCCGACGGACGGGATCATTCTCCTCCGGCCCAAAACCCCGCACAGGGGCCTTTTCCGGGGCCGGCGTCATCCGATGAGGGTCCGATGAAGGGCTTCGTCCGCCCGGCGGCGGGAGTCCTCGCAGTATTGCTGTGCCTGGGAGCGGCGGCATCGCTCGCCGGACCGGGCGGACTCGAACGAACCCTCTTCAAAGACCTTCCCTCCGCGGACCCCGCGAGAGAGATAGTCCGGACCATCCTCGATTCCCCTTTCTACTCCATGCGGGCGGGGTTCACCGCGAAGGCCTGGGCCGCGGAAGGCTTCCGCGACGCCTGGGAGCGGGCCCGGAGCTATTTCCCCGGGAAGACCTACTTCGTCGTTCCGGGAACCTACTTCATGACCCACGGTTTCGGACCGGACGGGAAGCTGTTCATGGAGGTCCACGAGTCCGCCTACCTCACGCTCTGCGTCGAGAACAGGCGGACCTTCACGACCGGTTCCATCGTCGGCGAATACAGCCGGATGCGCGGCCAGGCGGATCGCCGGGAAGCCGCGGCCTTCCGTGAAAAAACGGGGCTGCTGGAGCCCTTTTTCCTCGACGCTGCCGGGCACGGCGCTCTCCGGAAGGCGCTGGGCGATGACGTCTACGCCGGGTTCATCCGCAAGCTCCGGGAAGAAAACTATCCCATGCTCGCCGGCGGGCTCATGCACGAAGGCATCCACGCCGGGCTGGACGACGCCGTCGTCGCCCGGCTCCGGGCCGACTTCGAAGCGGGACGGATCCCGGTCCAATGGGACGAGCTGCGGGCCTTCATGGCCGAGATCGCCTATCACGGACTTTACTGCGCATGGGCCGCGAACGATCTCGGCGCGGGGTGGAGCCGGATCGGCGAGTCGCTCGCAAGGCTCGAATCCTTCAGGAAGCGGCCAAAGCTTCGCCCCGGCGCGGACCGGGCGGGATTCGAAAAGTTCCGGGCCGGAGAATTCGTCGAGGCCGCGCTCGTTCGCCTGCGGATGCGCGAGATCTGGCAGTCGGCCCGGCGCATCGAGGGCCTGCTCGCGAGCTTCCGCGTCGATTACTTTCTGGGCCGGCCGCCCGCCGAGGTCGAAGGGCCGCTCGCGGCCCTGGAAAGCGAAGCCGGACGCTTCATCGGCGCCGCCGACGAAGCCATCCAGGCGTGCGAGCTCGCCCTCCGCGATCTCGAAAGGACGCTGGACGAGTGGAGCGAATGGGCGGATGGCCGCCGTCCCTTTCCGCCGCCGGTCACCGACTCGAAGGCCGTGGTCAAGAGGGCCGCGGGGATCGCCTGGCCGGACCCGCCGGCCGACGGGCCCCGGGTCCTCATGAGACTGGCCGGGGCGGCTTTGGAGAAAGCACGGGCTCTCTCGTGAGCAGGCCGTCCAGGCCCCAGGACTTCTCCGCGGCCAACGGACGGACCGGCTTTTTCGGCGGGATGAACGACATGGCCCTCTCGGCGAAAGCGGTGATGGAGAGCGCCGGATTGACGCCCAGGTTCTCCGGGATCTGGGAGCCGTCGCAGACGATCATGCTCTCGTAACCCCTGACCCGGTTCCGCTCGTCGATGACGCCTTCCTCCGGCGTCGGCCCGAAAGAACACCCTCCCAGGATGTGGGCCGTTATGGGCGCGTTCACGGTGACTTCGGTGACGACGTTGGCGGCGACGCCCCCGGTCCTTTTCGCCAGCCGGCGGCCGAAATCGTTCCCGGCCGGCAGCCAAGTCGGATGGCAGCGTTCGGCGCCGGGCCGGGTCGCCAGGACCTTGACGAAGGGGAAGAACCAGGGGCGGCCGAGCTTCAGGTGGAAGTAGTTGTCAAGGGTCTGCATGCCCAAGAGGATGATGGTTTCTTTGGCCCAACCGGACGGGTTGCGCATCCTCAAGTGACGGACCGGATGCCTCAGCTCGTTACCCAGCCAGCGGAGGATACGCGGCATTCTTTTGTCGCCGTCGGTCAGCGCGGCGACGAGCGCGCACATGGCGTCGTGGCCCTTGCCGAAGCGGACCGGCTCGAGGTGGGTGTCCGCATCGGGATGGACGCTCGAGGTGATGGCCACGCCCCGGGTGTAATCGGTCCCGGGGGTGAAGTTCCGCACCCCGAGCAGGGTCTCGCTGTTGGTCCGGGTGTACCGGCCGAGGTGGTCGGACAGGTTGGGCAGGCGGCCCCGCCGCTTCAGGTCGAGGAGCAGGGCGTTGGTGCCCAGGGTCCCCGCGGCGACGACCAGGCCTTTGGTCCGGAAGACGAGGCCGCGCCGGCCGCGAAAAAGTCCGGTCGTCTTCCGGGTCCGGACGAGGTAGCCCTCGGCGCCGTCGGACGACAGGGGAACGACGTCGACGACGCGGTTCTCGGCGAAGACGCGGGCGCCGAACTTTTGGGCGAAGTAGAGGTAGTTCTTGTCCAGACTGTTCTTTGCGTCCTTGCGGCAGCCGGTCATGCACTCGCCGCAGAGCTCGCAGCCGACGCGGTCCGGTCCCTCGCCCTCGAAATAGGGATCGGCGGCCGGCTCGCCCTCCCGCCCGAAATAAACGGCGACCGGCGTCGGGCGGAACGTCCCTTCCCGGCCTATCTCGGCCGCTGTCTCCCTCATCAGGACATCCTGGACGGTCTCGACGGGATTGGTGACGACGCCGAGCATGCGACCGGCGAGATCGTAGTAAGGAAGGAGCTCGTCCCGGCCCCCCAGGCGCCGGACGCTCGGGCGCTCGAAGAAGACGTCGGGCGGGACATAGAGCGTGTTGGCGTAGTTGAGGCTGCCGCCGCCGACGCCCGACCCGGCCAGGATGAAGACGCCGTTGAGGAGGCGCAAGCGCCAGGTCCCGTAGAGGCCGAGCGAGGGGAGCCAGAGGAATTTGCGCAGGTTCCAGTTGCGCCGGGCAAAATCGTCGGCATGCCAGCGCTTGCCGGCCTCGACGACGCCGACCGAATAGCCCTTCTGGGCCAGGCGCATGGCCGCGACGCTGCCGCCGAAGCCGGACCCGACCACCAGATAATCGAAGGTGAAGTCCGCGGTTTCTTTCATTTTTCCCGATTGCGGCACACTCTATAGAAGAAGCCCATGGGGGTCAAGCCGCGGCCGGAAGCAGTAATAGGTTCTTCTCCCGATTCCGGGAAGCCCCTCTCTCAGGCTTAGGCTCGGAATATGCCTCTTGCTCCCCGGCCCCCCGGGGAACCAGTTTGCACGGTTCCCCCCCGCTACGCGGGTCCCCTCCTCCAGCAACGGGGATCTTCGAGGCAACATTCCTCGCCCGCATCGAGAGGGAAGCCCGGAAATGGGAGAAGGATCAAAATAACGCTTGACAGGGCCATGCCTGATCAATATATTCCTACGCGTATATGTTATATTAGAAATATGATTAATCTAAACGCATAGGTATGATATGAACAAAGAAGTCCTCTCCCTCGAAGATCTCGCTCTCAAATCCGGGGTTCCCGCCGAGCGCCTCGCCGAGTGGTCCAAGGCCAAGCTCCTGAAGCCCGACGGCTTCTCGGACGATAAGGCCCCGCTCTTCGCCGCCGGCAGTCTCGACCGCGTGGCCCACATCCGGCGGCTGGCCGACCTCGGCTACGGGACCGACGAGATCGCCAAGATCGTCAAGAAGGTCGGCCTTCCCCGGGAGGACCGCGGTCGGAAGAAGGGGGCTGAAAAGTCCAAGTTCCTCACGGTCGGGAACCTGGCCGAGCGCTCCGGAGTCAGCCCGCGGACGATCAAGCACTGGGAGGACAAGGGCATCATCGGGCCCGACATGCGGACGGAAGGCGGCTTCCGGCTCTACCCCGAATCCTACGTCTTTCTCTGCCAGCTCATCCGCGACCTTCAGCTTTTCGGCTACACGCTCGAGGAGATCAAGGCGGTTTCGGACGACGTCCGGGCCTATGTGGCCATCGAGGCCGGGCTCGAATCCTTCTCCCGGCCCGAGGTGGAGAAGAGGGTATCGTCCATGCTCGAAGCGGTCGCGGCCCTCTCCGCCAAGATGAAGCTCCTCGAGGAGGGCGTCGAGCGCTGGGAAGACCTCCTCAAGAAGAAGAAAAAGGACATCCTGGCCCTCCAGGCCAGGAACAAGAAGCGCGGAAGAACGGCCCAGGAGGATGACCATGCCTAAGATCGTTTTCATCGAGCCGAAGGCCCCGAACCTCCACATCTTCTCCCAGTTCCCCCTGCCCCGCCTGGGCACGCTCATCCTGGGCACGATGATGAAGAAGCGCGGCTGGGCGGTCGAGCTCTTCGTCGAGGATTTCCGCAAGGTCGACTTCGACGTCATCGCCGCGGCCGACCTCGTCGGCATCTCGACCATCACCTCGACCGCGCCCCGGGCCTACGCCATCGCCGACCGGGTCCGAACGATGGGCAAGACCGTCATCATGGGCGGGCCCCACGTGACCTATCTCACCGAAGAAGCGCTGGAGCACGCCGACTTCGTCGTCCGGGGCGAGGGCGAGACGGCCCTCGCCGCTTTCATCGAGGCCCGGGAAAAGGGGACCGGCTACGGCGATGTCCCCAATCTGTCCTTCCGGGACGAGGCCGGGACGATCGTCCACAATCCCATGGCCCCGAGGACCTCGGACCTCGACCGCATCCCCTTCCCCGACTTCTCGCTCCTCCGGCCCGAGGCCAAGGGGCTCAAGCACATGTCGTCCATCCCCGTCCTGACCTCGCGGGGCTGCCCCTTCGACTGCTCGTTCTGTTCCGTGACCGGCATGTTCGGCCGGAAATACCGTTTCCGCTCGACGGAGAACATCATCGAGGAGCTCCGCGGCTACCAAGGCCTCAAATCGCTCATCTTTTTCTACGACGACAATTTCGCCGCCGACCCGCAGCGCACCCGCGAGCTCTGCGAAGCCATGATCCGCGAGGGCCTCAAGCTCAAGTGGACGACCCAGGTCCGGGCCGACGTCACCCGCGATCCCGATCTCGTCCGGCTGATGAAGAAGGCCGGCTGCCACACGGTCTACATCGGCTTCGAATCGGTCAACCCCGAAGCTCTCGTCGACATGAAGAAGAAGCAGACGGTCGCCGAGATCGCCCGGGCGGTCAAGGTCTTCCGCCGCAGCCGCATCCACATCCACGGCATGTTCGTCCTCGGCTTCGACCAGGACGACTGGAAGACGATCCGCAAGACCGTCCGCTGGGCCAAGCGGGCCCGGCTGACCTCCACCCAGTTCCTCATCCTGACGCCCCTGCCCGGCTCGGCCTTCTACGACCAGATGAAGGCCGAAAAGCGGCTGCGCTTCCACGACTGGGCCCTCTACGACGCCCACCACGCCGTCTTCCAGCCGGCCCGTTTCTCCCTGCCCGACCTCCAGAAAGCCCAGAGCTTCGCCCACCGCAAGTTCTACTCGCTGAAGCAGGAGGCCCGCAAGCTCATGGCCGGCCAATGGATCGGGGTGGCCATCGCCCACTACGCCCGGAACCTCGACCGGACCTGGAAGAAGCGCAACCGGACCTTCCTCCGCGTCGCCGCCCTGCTCAAACCCCGGCCGGGCTCGCGGGCCAAGGTGTCCGTCGACTACCGCGAAGACATCAGCCTCGAGTAGGGGAAGAACGGTTTACTTCCCTGTCCGTATCTACTAAAATAACCGGGAAATTCTCGCGCCTCATAAGGGAGTCGCCCATGCCCAACGTCCTGACAGTCCGGGGATTGAAGAAATCCTACGGCACCCAGATGGCCCTGGCCGGCATCGATTTCGAGGTCCGCGCCGGGGAGGTTTTCGCCCTGATCGGCCCGAACGGGGCCGGCAAGACGACGACGCTCCGGATCGTCGCCACGCTCCTGACCTCGAGCGCGGGGGAGATCACCTTCCTCGACCACGACCACTGCAAGGAACCCGACTTCGTCCGGGAGAAGATCAGCTACCTGCCCGAGGAGGCCGGGGCCTACAAGGACATGAAGGGCATGGATTACCTCCACTTCATGGCCGCCTTCTATGCCCGGACACCGGAAGAAGAGAAGGAGTTCGTCGACCGGGCCGTGGCCATCACCGAGCTCGGCGACCGGCTCAAGACCAAGGTCGGCACCTACAGCAAGGGCATGACCCGGAAGCTCCTCCTGGCCCGGGCCCTGATGACCAAGCCCGTCCTGGCCATCCTCGACGAGCCGACATCGGGCCTCGACGTCCTCAACGCCCTGGAAGTCCGGGAGATCGTCCGGCGCTACGTCCGTGAGGGCACGTCGGTTCTCCTCTCGTCGCATAATATGCTCGAGATCGAGTTCCTGTCCGACCGGGTCGCCCTCATCAACAAAGGCCTGATCCTCGACACCGGGACGCCCGTCGAGCTCAAGGATAAGCACCAGGCCAAGAACCTGGAAGAGGTCTTCAGGAGTTCCATCCGATGAAAAGATTCACCAACCTGCTCAAGAAAGAGATCAAGGAGCTGGTCACCAAGCAGCTCATCATTTCGCTGGCCTTCACCGTCATTCTCTTCAACTTCATCGGGCAGGTCAGCAAGAAAGAGGTCCAGAAGGCCGTCGGCGTCCAGACGATCTCGGCGCTCGACCAGGACGGCACGGAGGCCTCCCGGGCCCTGATCCGGGGCCTCGAGTCGGCCCGCTTCAAAGTCCTCGACCAGTCCGGCAAGACCAAGGAAGAAGCCGTCGCGGTCGCCAAGTCCGGGGAATCGAAGCTCCTCCTCGTCATCCCCAAGGGCTTCGGCGACTCCCTGACCGAGCTCAAGCCGAGCGAGATCGAGACCTACTCCTTCATGCGCAGCTTCTCCCTCATCGGCGCCCGGGGCCAGATCGTCGTCCAGAGCGTCATCTCCGCGCTGAACGAAGCCCTGTCGAACAACTTTCTCAGGGAAAAGCTGCCCGAGATGGACCCCGCCAGCCTCAAGCGGCCCATCAAGAGCAAGGACTTCATCATCGTCCAGGACAGGATGGCCGAGGGCTCGGCCAACCTGGTCGCCGGGATGATCTCCCAGCAGTCCATGTTCATCCCCATCGTCCTGATGATGATCATCATCTACTCGTCCCAGATGGTCATCTCGGCCATCGCCATGGAAAAGCAGAACAAGACCCTCGAAACGCTCCTGACCGTGCCCATCAAGCGGACCTCGATCATCACGGCCAAGATGCTTGCGGCCGGCCTCATCGGGCTGATCTCGGCCGCCGTCTACATGTTCGGCATGAAGAGCTTCCTCGGCGGGATCGGCGATGAGGCCCGCGCGGCCGGCGCCCAGGCCGGCGGCCCCGCACTGATGCAGAAGCTCGGTCTGACCTTCGACACGACGGGCTACATCATCCTCGGACTGTCCATTTTCCTGGCTATCCTGGTCGCCCTGGCCATGGCCATGATCCTCGGGGTGCTCGCTGAAGACTTCCGCAGCGCCCAGAACATGATCATGCCGCTGATGTTTATGGTCATGATCCCCTACTTCATCTCCATCTTCGCCGATCTGAACACGATCTCTCTGCCGCTCAAGATATTCGTCCTGGCCATCCCCTTCACCCATCCGTTCCTGGTCTCCCAGAACCTCTACCTTGGCAACTACGGCATGATCGCCGCCGGTCTGGCCTATATGCTCGTCGTGTTCGGTGTCCTGGTCGTCGTGGCGGCCCGGATCTTCTCGACGGACAAGATCCTGACCATGAAGCTGAGCTTCGGCAAGAAGAAAGGGGCCGCGGCCTGATCGCCCTGTTCGTCGCCGTCCGGACGGTCTCCAACACGGCCTACCGGATGGTCTATCCGTTCCTGCCCGTCTTCGCCCGCCTGCTGGGCGTCGATCTGGGGACGATGTCGCTGGCCCTCTCGGCCAGGTCCGCGACGGGCGCCCTGGGTCCCCTGCTCGCGCCGTTCACGGACCGCCGCGGCCGCCGCTTCGGGCTGTCCCTCGGCCTGGGGCTCTTCGCGGCCGGGGCGTTCCTG
>JBGSUG010000033.1:0-1709 GCA_041736225.1 Candidatus Aminicenantales bacterium
CAGATCCGCAACGCCAACGGACCGGCCCTCACCGCCATGGCCGCGGAGGCGGGCGCCGAGGCAGCGTACCTGGGAATCGCCCGCGACCGCCAGTCGTCGCTCGCCGCCAAGCTCCGCCGGGCGAAGGCAGCCGACATCCTCGTTCTCTCCGGCGGCGTCTCCGTCGGCGATTACGATCTGGTCAAGAGCGAGCTCGAGGCGTCGGGTGTCAGACCTGTCTTCTGGCAGGTCCGCATCAAGCCGGGGAAGCCCGTCTTCTTCGGCGTCCGCGGCCGGCAGCTCGTCTTCGGCCTGCCGGGAAACCCGACGAGCGCCATGGTGACGTTCCTGCTGTTCGTCCGCCCGGCCGTCGACCGGATGCTCGGCCGCAAAGCGCCGGGTCCCACGACCGGACGGGCTGTGCTCGCCAAGGACATCGTCCTCAAGCCGGGACGGACGCAGTTCCTTCGCGGCGTCCTCGAGAGCGAAGGCCCGGGTTTGAAAGTCGCGCCCTACACCGACCAGAAAAGCGGCGTGCTCCGGTCCATGGTCCACAGCCGCGTCCTCATCGCCGTCCCGGCCGACGTCTCGCGGATCGAGGCGGGGCGCGAAGTCGATATCCTCTTCATGGACGGACGGTGACGCCATGGCCAAGCTCAGCCACGTCGACGGCGAAGGGAAGGCGAAGATGGTGGACATCGGGGCCAAGGCCGTCACCCGGCGTGAGGCGGCGGCGTCCGTCTTCGTCAAGCTCGGCCCGGCCACTCTGCGCCTCGTCCGGGCCAACCGGATCGCCAAGGGCGATGTCCTGAACACGGCCCGGCTGGCCGGCATCCAGGCGGCCAAGAGGGTCCCCGAGCTCATCCCCCTCGCCCACCCCATTCCCCTCGAGAACGTGGCCGTCGAGTGCGAGATCCTGAAGACGGGGATCCGGATCCGCTGCCGCGTCGGCGCCGAGGCCAAGACCGGGGCCGAGATGGAGGCCCTGACCGGCGCGGCCGTCGCCGCCCTGACCGTTTACGACATGGTCAAGGCCGTGGAGCGGGGGGCCGAGATCGACCGCCTGCGCCTCGACTTCAAATGCGGCGGGAAAAGCGGGACCTTCCGGAGACGGGCGTGACCGCGGCCGCCCCGGGGACGGCGGGTGCCGTCGTCTCCGTCAACACGAGCGCCAAGAAGGGCCAGATCAAGAAGCCCGTCGCGTCCGCCGAGCTCGTCGCAGGACTGGGGATCGAAGGCGACGCCCACAAGGGATTCGCGCACCGGCAGGTGTCCTTGCTGATGATCGAGGACATCGAGGCCCAGCGGGAACGGCTCGGTGGCGGCGAGGCGGCCGCCGCCATCCGGCCCGGCGCCTACGCCGAGAACCTGACCACGCGCGGCATCGACCTCGGAGCGCTCGGCCTCGGCGACGAGCTTTCTGTCGGGGACGAGGTCCGGCTCAAGGTCAGCCAGATCGGCAAGGAATGCCACACGCGCTGCGCCGTCTATCACATCACCGGCGACTGCATCATGCCCGTCCGGGGCATCTTCTGCGAGGTCGTCCGCGGGGGCGGCATCCGGCCCGGAGACCGCATTGAGAAGCGGTAAGGTCCTGCGCATCTCGGTGACGGACCGCTGCGACCTGAGGTGCATCTACTGCATGCCCGAATCGGGGGTGACCCTCGTCCCGATGGCCGGCATGCTGAGCTACGAAGAGATCGCGACGGTGGCCCGGGCGGCCATGGCGG
>JBGSUG010000315.1:0-4539 GCA_041736225.1 Candidatus Aminicenantales bacterium
CCGGAAGCCGGCCTCGCCGTTCCCCGTCATGCCCCAGACGCCCCCCTATCTCTTCGAAGGCAAGGGCGCGGGCGGCGGAGCCGGAGCGGGGGCGCCCCTGTGGGAGCCGTCGTCGCTCAGCGAGAAACAGTGGGACGGATACGAGACGCCTTCGTTCATACGCCGGACCAAGCACTCGTCCGTGAGAAAGTCGCCCCATGACATCAGCTGATCTCGTCATCGCCGGCTGCCGCGAGCTGGTGACCTGCGCCGGGCCCCTCCCCCGGCGGGGCCCGGCCCTGCGGCAGATCGGCCTCGTCGAGAACGGCTGGCTGGCCTCGTCGAAGGGCGTCATCGTCTACGCCGGGGACGAAGCGGGTTTCCTGGCTGGGATCGAGCCCGAGCCGGGAGCCGTCACGATCGACGGCCGGGACAAGGTCGCCCTGCCCGGCTTCGTCGACGCCCACACCCACCTCCCTTTCGCCGGGGACCGGACCCGCGAGTTCGGACTGCGGGTCGAAGGCTGGACCTACAAGCAGTTGGCCGCGCGCGGCATGGGCATCCTGACGACGGTCAAGGCGACCCGGGCGGCTAGCCTCGACGATCTCCTAACCCTGTGCCTCGAGCGGCTCGACCGCATGCTCCTCACAGGGACGACGACCGTCGAGGCCAAGAGCGGTTACGGTCTCAACCTCGAGGACGAGATCAAGCAACTCGAGGCCCTGCGCGGCCTGGCCGCCCTTCACCCCGTCGACATCGTCCCGACCTTCATGGGCGCCCACGAGGTCCCGCCGGAGTACCGCGAAAAGCGGGAGGATTGGATCCGCCTCCTCATCGACACGATCATTCCCGAGATCGCCCGTCGCGGCCTGGCCGAGTTCTTCGACGTCTTCTCGGAGCCCGGCGTCTTTTCGATCGAGGAGACGCGGCGGCTTGTCGAGGCGGCCAAGGCCGCCGGCTTCAAGATCAAGATCCACGCCGACGAATTCGTCTCGCAGGGTGGGGCCGAGCTGGCCGCCGAGGCCGGCGCCGTCTCGGCCGAACACCTCATCGCCGTCTCCGACGAGGGCATCGACCGCCTCGGGGCGAGCGACACCGCGGCCATCCTCCTGCCGGGCGTGTCGTTCTTCCTGATGATGGACAAGCGGGCCCCGGCACGGCGCCTCATCGACGCCGGAGCCGTCATCGCCCTCGCGTCCGACTTCAACCCCGGAAGCTCCCATATCCATTCGATGCCCTTCGTCCTTCAGCTCGGCGTCTTCACCCTCGGCCTGACGGTCGAAGAGGCCATCATGGCCTGCACCGGGAACGCGGCTTATGCCATCGGGCGGCACGGCTCGGTCGGAAGCCTCGAAGCCGGTAAAAAGATGGACCTGATCCTCTGCAACGTTCCGAACCACGTGTCGCTGGCTTATGACGCCGGGCGGAACCCGGTCCGGACCGTGATCAAGAACGGGAAGGCCGTCGTCGCGGACGGCCGAAGGATCGCCCCGCGCTGATGTCCCCCCGCCTGAATCCCCGCCTCTACGTCCTTCGCCTCGCCTGGCTCGGCCGGCGGCCGGCTTACTCGACCCTGACGCTCAATCCCCGTCCGGCTCGAGGGCGAGCTTCCAGAGGCCGGTCGTCCCGTCCTTCTTCCTTCCGATATCGTCCCTGAACCGGGTCAGCGTGACCTCGCAGGTCACCGAGACCACGGCTTCCTTCAAATGCCCGCCCCTCACCGCGAAGGTGTTGTCCCCCAAGGCGATGTGGGCGTGGATGAAGGGCTTGCCGCCGACGGTCGTGATGTTGCCGTAGAGCGAGACGATCTCGTAGGGCCCTGAAAGCCGGATCCAGCCGTACTCGTTCGTGGAGGGGTCGAAGTGCCCGATCTCGGCCTCGCCGACGGCGCCCAGGCCGGCGAAGAAGCCCGCGCCGATCGCGTCCCTTTCGCAGATCGCGAGCAGGGTCTCGACGATCCTTTCCCCCGCGTCCAGCCGGACGACATAGGTCGAACCGAGCACGAAGTATTTCATTCCACTTTACCGAGCTTGCCCTTCCAGTAGAAGTAGGCCGGGATGCCCAGGCAGATGATGAGCAGCCCGAACATGGCGTTCATGAAGGAGCCGAGCAGCGATCCGACCGCGACGTAAACGGCGGCCAGAACGAAGAGGATCGGCGTCACCGGATAGCCCCAGGTCTTGTAGGGCCGCGGCAGGTCCGGTTTTTTCCTGCGTAGAACGATGACCGCGAAGACGGTCATGCCGAAGAAGATCCATTCGCCGAATATGACATAGGTGAAGAGCTGCTTGAAGGTCCCGGTCAGGGTCAGGACGATGCTCCAGAGGGTGATGGCGACGATGGCGACGTGCGGTGTGAGGAACTTGGGATGACACTCCGCGATCCTCTTGAAGAACATGCCGTCGCGGGCCATGGCGAAGTAGACGCGCGGCGAGGTCAGCATGTTCTGGTTGGCCGCGCCGAGGATGGAGAAGAGGATGAGAAAGGTGATGAGCGAGGCCAGGAAAGGCCCGCCGACGACTTGCATGACATCGAGCGCGACCCGCCCTTCGGACGCCGCGATCCGGCCGACGGGCATGATGTAGAGGTAAGCCAGGTTGGCCAGGACGTAGAGGACGATGACGGAAGCCGTGCCGATGAGGATGCCCAGGGGCAGGTTCTTCTGCGGGTTCTTGACCTCGCCGGCGCTGTAGGTCGCCGCCTCCCAGCCCTTATAGGCCCAAAGGGACGCGACCAGCCCGACGCCGAACGCCCCGAGGAGCGGCAGGCTGAACGGACCGGGGCCGGGCTCGACGAAGTTCCGGACGGCGCCCTGGCCCTTGGTGAAGAAGAAGACGCCGATGACGATGATGCCGATGGCGCCCGTCTTGAGGTAGGTGGTCCAGTTCTGGAGACGCGATCCCCAGCGCAGGCCGATATAATTGACGGCCCCGAGGAAGGCGACGAAGCCCGCGGAGATGAGCTTCTTGACGAGGGGGCTCATGTCGACGAAGCGGGGCAGGATGTTATGGGAGAAGGCCACGGCCAGGGTCGCGATCGAGCCCGAGTCGATGACCAGGAAGAGCGTCCAGCCGAAGAGGAACGAGATGAGCGGACCGTAGGCCTCCCGGAGATAGACGTAGATGCCGCCGGCCTCGGGCATGGCCGCACCGAGCTCGGCGAAGGCCACGGCGCCGAAAAAGCTGAACAGGCCGCCGACGACCCAGACGGCCAGCATCAGGAGCGGCGCGGGCACGGCGGCGGCGATCTCGGAGGGGGACAGGAAGATGCCCGAACCGACGACGCCGCCGATGACGATCATGACGACGTCCCAGAGGCTCAGGATGCGCGGCAGGGCGATCTTGGTCTTGTCGAGGACGGGGCAAGCGGGCGCGTTGGGATCCATGCGGTTCGACTCCTTCCGTCTCGGGGCTCGAGGCGGGAGGATTCTATCAGGTGCCGTTCAAAAGGGCAATCGCGGAGAAGTTACCCGATCCGGCCCTCAACTAGCGCTGAGGACTGGCTGGCCAACGACTACCCGAGCCGGTCCATCATCCGGTACTGGATGGCTTCGGAGACGTGGGGCGTCTCGATGTTGTCCTTTCCCTCGAGGTCGGCGATCGTCCGGGCCACTTTGAGGACCCGGTCGAAAGCCCGGGCGCTGAAGCCGAGCTTGGTCACGGCCATCTCCAGGAGCTTCTCGGCTTCGGGAGGAATGCGGCAGAATTCCTTGACCTCCTTCGGCCCCATCCGGGCGTTGGCGAAAAGGCGGCGGCCGGCGAACCGGGTCGACTGCCTCTCCCTGGCAGCCGTTACGCGGGCCCGGATCGAAGCGGAGCTCTCGGCCGGCGTCCGCGAGACGATGTCGCCGAACTTGACCTCGGGCACGTCGAGCTGGATGTCGATCCGGTCGAGGAGGGGGCCGGAGATCTTGGAATAGTAGCGCGCCTTCTCGCTCTCCGTGCAGTCGGCGGTCTTGCCAAGGAGGCCGCGCCGGACATCGGCGCAGGGGTTCATGGCCGCGACCAGCATGAATGCGGACGGGAACGTGACCGAGTAGCCGGACCGGGCGACCGTGACCCGGCCGTCCTCGACCGGCTGGCGCAGGTCCTCGAGGACCTTGCGCTTGAACTCGGGCAGCTCGTCGAGGAAGAGGAGCCCGTGGTGGGCCAGGCTGACCTCGCCCGGCTTGGGCACGAGGCCGCCGCCGACGAGACCGGCGTCCGTGACCGTGTGATGGGGCGCGCGGAAGGGCCTGGCGCCGATCGTCCCCTGCCCGGCCAGCAGCCCGGCCGCGCTGTAGACCCGGGTCACCTCGAGCATCTCGTCGTAGGACAGGTCGGGGAGGATCGAGGGCAGGCGGCGGGCCAGCATGGTCTTCCCCGCCCCGGGCGGTCCGACGAGAAGGACGTTGTGACCCCCGGCCGCGGCCACCTCGAGGGCCCGTTTGACGTGCTGCTGGCCTTTGACGTCCTCGAAATCCACCGGATAGACGGCCGGGGCGACGAGCTCCCGCTCGTCGAAGCGGCAGGGCGCGACCTCGCCGGGCTCGCGCAGGAGGCGGACGACGCGGACGAGGTC
>JBGSUG010000039.1:0-1893 GCA_041736225.1 Candidatus Aminicenantales bacterium
CCATCCCCCTGTGCTGCAAGAAGGAGATGGAGCCGCTGCCGTTCTGCACGACGGCGCCGGTGACGAAGATGAAGGCGAAGAGCGCGGCCGTCGCGAAGGCCAGGCCCGCGGCCACGACGAGCGCGATCCGGGTCGTCTTGATGCTGTCCGGCATGTTCCGTCTCCCTGTCTCCGATCGGGGCCCATTTTACCCGATGCCCGCCACCGACACAACCGGGGACACATCCCCAGGTATGTGTATTTATCTTTCTCCCAATTCCGGGACACCCTCTCGAGGCGGCGAGGGGATTATCCTCGCAGATCCCCGTGGTGGAGGGGGGACCCGCGAAGCGGGGGGAACCGCGCGCACTGGTTCCCGGGGGGCCGGGGAGCTAGAGGATATCCCCGAGCAAAGCACGAGAGCGGGGCTTCCCGGAATCAGGAGAAGACCTTTAAATTTGTGCCTGATGATGAAGGGATTCGGGGGTATAATGGAATCGTACCATGGACCGCATCATCCGCATCAATCCCCTCCTGGAAGCCCTCCGGTCCGCGCCGGAGCGGGTCAACAAGGTCTTCGTCCAGGAGGAGCGGGGCCACGCCCGCATCGGCGAGGTCATCCGCGAGGCCAAGGCCAAGCATGTCCCCGTCGTCTTCGTGCCGTCGCGCAGCCTCGACCGGACCGCGCCCGGCCATCAGGGCGTCGTGGCCGAGGTCTCGCCCAAGAAGTACTCGACCCTCGAGGAGATCCTGGCCCGCTCGCCGAAGCCGTTCGTGGTCATCCTCGACGAGGTCGAGGACCCCCAGAACCTCGGGGCCATCGTCCGGAGCGCCGAAGGCGCCGGGGCCGATGGCATCGTCCTCCCCGAGCGCCGCTCGGCCGGCCTGACCGAGACCGTCGACAAGGTCTCAGCGGGGGCCCTCGACCACCTTCCCGTCGCCCGCGTCCCCAATCTCGTCCGGGCCATGGAGGAGCTCAAGGAGAAGGGCCTCTGGCTCGTCGGCGCCGAGGGCTCCGGGGACGAACCCTGGTATTCTTTCGACTACACCGGGCCCGTCGGCATCGTCCTCGGCTCCGAGGGCAAAGGCCTCCGGCCCCTCGTCCGCAAGACCTGCGACAAGGTCCTGGCCATCCCCCTGGCCGGGAAGGTGGGCTCCCTCAACGTCGGTGCCGCGGCGGCCGTCTTCCTCTTCGAGGTCGTTCGCCAGCGCCGCGGGAAATAGGGCCGCTCTCGATGGAGGTCCGCGAGGCCCTGCTTGACTTGGCCCCGGTTGGCCCCTAGAATAAGCCCGTATCGTAACCCCTTGAAAGAGCAGAGCATGGAAAAATCGGCGGAGTTTTATAGCCTCGAGAAGGGCATCCTGTCCCTCAAGGATCAGATCGACGCTCTGAACGAGACGGACGTCATAGACAAAAAGGACCGGATCGCGGTCCTGCGGGCGGAGATCGACAAGGAATGGGCCCGGATCGTGCCCCAGCTGACGACCATCAACATCGTCCAGATCGCCCGCCACCCCAAACGGCCCTACACCCTGGACTATATCGCCTTCCTATTCCAGGACTTCATGGAGATGCACGGCGACCGCCGCTTCGCCGACGACCCGGCCATCGTGGCCGGATTGGCCTTCTACAAGGGCCGGACCGTGGCCGTCATCGGCCATCAAAAGGGCCGGACGACCCGGGCCCGCATCGACCGGAATTTCGGCCAGGCCAATCCCGAGGGTTACCGCAAAGCCCTCCGGATCATGCAGGAGGCCGAGAAGTTCGGCTTCCCGGTCGTCACCTTCATCGACACGCCCGGCGCCTACCCCGGCATCGGGGCCGAGGAGAGGGGCCAGGCCGAGGCCATCGCCTACAATCTCAAGACCATCGCCATGCTCAAGACGCCCATCGTCAACGTCGTCATCGGCGAG
>JBGSUG010000378.1:0-2651 GCA_041736225.1 Candidatus Aminicenantales bacterium
CAGGTCGTTGAGGATGATGAGGGGGCCCGACCCGACCATGGTCAGGGTCCCGCCGAGGATGGCGGCGAACCCCAGGGGCATGAGCAGACGGGAGATGGGCAGGCGGGCGCGGTTGGAGATGCGCATGACGCCCGGCAGGAAAAGGGCGGCCGCGCCGATGTTCTGCATGAAGGCCGAAACCAGGCCGGCCGCGGAAGAGACGATGGCGGTGAGCTTGCGTTCGTTCGACCCGGCCATCTTCATGACCGGGCGGATCATCCGGTTCATGACCCCGGAACGGTCGATGCCTGCGCCCATGATCATGACCGCGATCATCGAGACGACGGCGGTGCCGGCCAGCCCGGAAAATGCCTGGGCGGGAGTCACCAGCTTCAGCCAGGCCAGGGCCAGCATGACCAGGAGGGCGATGACGTCGACCCTGAGAACCTCGAAGACGAAAAGCAGAACGGTGGCCAGGAGGACGGCCAGGGTCAGGGCGATCTCGGCGGTCATGGGCCTCCTATCTCCAATCGGGCAGGCGGCCCGGCGTGAAGGGCGCGCCGACGGCGTCGAGCCGCTTTTCGATGGCCGCGACGTCCTCGGCCAGGATCTTCTTGAGCTCTTCGTAGACCGGCCGGAATTCCTCCTCGGCGATGGCGTACCCGTCGCGCTGCATCCTGGTCGGGGCCGAGGTCGAGCTCGCCGTGTCCCCGGCGACTCCGCCGATACGGTTCGCGATCCCGGGGAAGGTGTCCTTGTCGAGGCGCGAGAGGACCCTGTCGCCGAACATCTTGAGCTGCAGCGCCTCGAGCTTCGCTTCCAGGGCCTTGATGGAATCGAGAATGTCCCCGTGCGGCGCCGTGACGCTCTTGAGCGAGGCCCGGTAGTGCCGGGTGCGTGTCCCGAGCTCGCGCAAGGTGCTCGAGGCGGCCGTGACGGAGTTATAGAGCTTGCGAACCTTCTTTTGGAAGAGGGCGAGCTCGGCCCGGTCCTGGGCCGGAAGCGAGACCGCGGCGAGCGCCTTGATCTCGAACTTGGCCGGGCCCGCGAGTTCCGTGACCTTGCCGTCGACGATGGCGGCCAGCGAGACCGCGTAGGTCCCGGGGACGACAAAGGTGCCCGAAGGGCCCGAGGACGCCGGCGAAGCTTGCGCCGAGCTGGTCGGCTCGAGCGCCGGGTACTTGAGGTCCCACGTCGCCCGGTTGAGGCCCTTGCGGGCCGGCTCGCGGAGGACGCGGACGACCTGGCCGTCCTCGTCGGCGACGGTGAAGAGCAGGACCGCGGGCTCCTGGTCCTGTTCGGCTTTCAGCTGTTCGCGGGTCGGGTAGGGGACGGGCTTGCCGGACTTGACCAGCGCGGCCTCCTCCTCCTTCCTCTTGTCCTTGAGGGATTTCGGGGCGTCCTTGAGATGGGTGGTGAAGACCGCGGCCACCGGCGGGTTGGGGGCGGAGAAGTAGCTCTCGCCCTGGAAGCCCTTCTCGCGGGAGCCCAGGCCGCCCAGGGGCATCTTCTCGACAAACATCCAGGCGTTCTTGACCGGAAAAAGATGCCCGTCCTTTCCCAGGGATTCGGGCTTGACGTCGCGCAGGGGCGAATAGTCGTCGAGGATGTAGAAACCGCGGCCGAAGGTGGCCAGGACGAGATCGCTCTCGCGCTTCTGGATGTCCAGGTCGCGGACGGCGATCGTCGGCAGGCCCGACCCGAGCTTCTTCCAGTGCCTGCCGCCGTCGAGCGTGGCGAAGAGGCCGAACTCGGTCCCGGCGAAGAGCAGGTCCGGCCGGACGTGATCCTCGGCCAGGGCGTAGACCGAGCCGCTCCCGGGCAGGTCCGAGGCGACGGAGGTCCAGGTCCTGCCGAGGTCCGTGCTCTTCAGGACGTAGGGCTTGAAGTCGCCCCGCTTGTGGTTGTTGAAGGCGGCGTAGACGGTCGCCCGGTCGTGGTGCGAGGCGACGATGTCGTTGACGTAGGTCAGGTCGGGGACGCTGGGGAACTTGTCGATCTTGCGCCAGTTCGCGCCGCCGTCCTCGGTCACCTGGATGAGCCCGTCGTCGGTCCCGGCGTAGAGCAGGCCGGCGGCGACCGGCGATTCGTCGAGGGCGACGATGTTGCCGTACTGCGAGGTCGAGGCGTTCTTGGCCACGGCGTCCATCGGCCAGACGCGGCCCATGACCTCGAACGTGTTGCGGTCGAGACGGCGCGTCAGGTCGTCGCTGACGACCGTCCACGAGTCGCCGCGGTCGTCGCTGCGAAAGACCCTATTGGCGGCGAAGTAGAGCCGGGTATGCGAGTGGGGGCTGACGAAAAGCGGGGAGTCCCAGTTCCAGCGGTATTCGGCCTCGCCCTTGCGCGGCTTGGGCTGGATGGGCGTCGACTCGCCGCTCGCGCGGTCGAAGCGGGCCAGATAGCCGTGCTGGGACTGGGCGTAGACGATGTTCGGATCTTCCGGATCGACGGCCGACTCGAAGCCGTCCCCGGTGTCGGTCGTGATCCAGTCGGCGTTGACGATGCCGTGGGCGCTCGTCGTCCGGGACGGGCCGCCCAGGCTGTAGTTGTCCTGGGTCCCGCCGTAGACGTTGTAGAACGGCGTGTCGTTGTCGGTCGCGACCTTGTAGAACTGGGTCACCGGCAGGTTGGGCATGTACTTCCAGGTCCGGCCGCGGTCGAACGACTCG
>JBGSUG010000021.1:0-4251 GCA_041736225.1 Candidatus Aminicenantales bacterium
GCCGCGGGCCCGGATCGAAGCCGTCGACATCTCGGAGCGGGCGCTCCGCGTCGCCGCGGCGAACGCGGCGCTCCACCGGGCCAGGCACATCCGGTTCCGGAGGAGCGACCTGCTCTCGGCCTTCCGGGGTTCGGGCGCGCAGTTCGATTTTATCGTCTCCAATCCGCCCTACATCGCCCGCGACGAATGGGATTCCCTGCCGGCGGAGGTCCGCGACTATGAGCCGCGGCGGGCCCTGCTCGCCGGGGAGTCGGGCCTGGAGATCATTGAGAGGCTGGTGCGCCGGGCGCGGACGTTCCTCCGGCCGGGCGGCTACCTCATCTTCGAGATCGGCGAGGGCCAGCGCGACCGGGTCCTGTCTCTCTTCGACCGGCGCTGGACCGAGATCGAAACGGCCTGGGACCTGGCCGGCAAGCCCCGGGTCATCACGGCCCGCCGGGCCTAAAACGGCAGAAGGAGGACGACGTGTCACAAAAGATGCAGATCAAACCGACCAAGCCGGTCCTGGTGATGGGCTTGGTGGTCGCCGTGGCCATGCTGATCTTCGGGATCTTCTTTTTCAACGCCGTGCTTTCGGACAGCGGCGGGGAGCCCGGACCAGCCATCGGCTTCATGGCCCTCTGGTTCCTGGTCCTGGGGGTTATCATCTTCTATTATGCCTTCTATCTCAGGTCCCGCAAGGGCGTCGTCGAGATCGAGACCGAGACCACGCCCCCGAAGACGGACGCCGCTCCGGACTTCGACGCCAGGCTCCGGAAGCTCGAAGGCCTGAAAAAGGACGGGCTCGTCACGGACGACGAGTACCGGGTCAAGCGGGCCGAGATCCTCGGCGAGAAGTGGTGAGGCGTCGTCGGGCAACCGCGGAAAAATGGGAAGAAAAATGGGGGACATGAAAAATGGGGGACATGATATCTATTTCCTATTTATTTCAGGAAGAAAATAGGGAAATAGGTATCATGTCCCCGATTTATTGCTGGCCCTGCCGGAACTGGGTCTCGTAGAGGGAGGCGTAGAGCCCGCCTCTGGCCAGGAGCTCCGTGTGGGTCCCCCGTTCGACGAGACGCCCGGCGTCGAGGACCAGGATGATGTCGGCCGCTAGGATGGTGCTCAGGCGGTGGGCGATGACGAGGCTGGTCCGGTTCTTCATGATCCGCTCCAGCGCCTCCTGGATGAGCGCCTCGGAATGGCTGTCGAGCGAGGACGTGGCCTCGTCGAGGACGAGGATGCGCGGGTTCTTGAGGATGACCCGGGCGATGGCGACGCGCTGCTTCTCGCCGCCCGAGAGGCGGTAGCCGCGGTTGCCGACGACGGTGTCGTAGCCCTCGATGAGATCGGCGATGAATTCGTGGATGTTGGCCGCCCGGCAGGCTGCTTCGATCTGGGCCGCGGAAGCCTCCGGCTTGGCGTAGAGAAGATTGGCCCGGATCGTGTCGTTGAACAGGAACGTCTCCTGCGTCACCATGCCGATATTGTCCGCCAAGGTGCTCAAGGTGAGCTCACGGAGATCGTGCCCGTCGATGCTGACCGTTCCTTCGGTCGGGTCGTAGAACCTGGGCAGGAGATAGGTGATGCTCGTCTTCCCGGACCCGCTGGGGCCGACCAGGGCGGCGAGCTGGCCGGGCTTGATCTCGAAATCGACCTCGCGCAGGGCCCAGCGCCGCTCCGCGGGGGCCTGGGGGACGGGCGTATCGTTGTTCACCTTCATCGCGACCCTCTTCAGCTTCCCCCCCTCCTGCGATAGGGGAGGGGCGGCCAAGCGCTGCTGGCTCCGGGGCCCGCCGAACCGGACCACTTCGGCGAGGCCCGCGGCGGCGGCCTCCTCCGCGGCGTCGTCCGGCTGGTAGCTGAACGACACGTTGGAGAAGAGCACATCCCCGCGGACGGTCTTAAGCGTCTTCGCGCCGGGCTTCTCCGCGATCTCGAGGGGCAGGTCCAGGACCTCGAAAACCCGCTCGAAGCTGACGAGCGAGGTGGCCAGGTCCATGCGCGCGTTGGTCAGCGCGGAGAGTGGCCCGTAGAGCATGCCCAGATAGGCGGTGAAGGCGACCATGGTGCCGATCGTGAATCCGGCCCCGCGGAGGATGAGCATGCCGCCGCCCCAGAAGACCACGACCGAGCCGACGGCGCTGATCAGGCTGACCGTCAGGAAGAACCAGCGCATCATGTAGGCCTGGCGCACGCCCGCGTCGCGCACGCGCTCCGCCCGTCCCCGGAACCGGCTCCCCTCGGCGCCCGCCCGGCCGAAGAGCTTCACCAGCAGCGAGCCGCTGACGTTCAGGGTCTCGTCCATCATGGCGTTCATCTCGGCGTTGAGCGTCATCTGGCGGCGCACGATCGCCCGGAGCTTCTTGCCCAGGAAGCGCGCCGGGACGAGGAAGAGCGGCAGGACGGCGACGGCGAGAAGGGTCAGACGCCACTCGAGCCCCAGCATGATCACCAGGGCGCTGACCAGCGTGATGGAGTTGGTGAACACTTCGACGAGCGTCCCGCTGACCGCCCGCTGGGCGCCGATGACGTCGTTGTTCAGGCGCGAGATGAGCTCCCCGGTCTTGACGCTGGTGAAGAAACGCAGGGACATCCGGTGGAGATGGGCGAAGAGCTCGGTCCGGAGGTCGCAGATGATCCCCTCGCCGACGGACGAGGCGAGGAAGCGCTGGGCCACGCCCAGCAGTCCGTTGACGAGCGGGACGGCCAGCATGCCCAGCGCGAGCAGGGTCAGCCGATGGACGTCCCGGTCCGGCAGGGCCTGGTCGATGAGGTTGCGTACCAGGAGCGGCGGGGCCAGCCCGAGAACGGTCACGACCAGGATCAGGGCCAGCAGGCCGGCGATGCGGCCGGCGTAGGGCCGCCCGTAGGACCAGGCCCGGCGGACGAGCGCCCAACTGATCTGCGGCCGGTCCTGTTCCTCGTCGTAGCGCAGGAACGGCATCCAGCCGTGACCGTTGGGCATGTCGCGCGCCCCCGGCCTATTTCACGATGTGGCCGTCGGCGTCGATGACGAAGACGTCGGCGATGCCGAGCTCGCGGATCTTGGGCTCGATCTGGGCCCGGTCGCCGACGACGACCCAGATCAGGGCGTCGGGGCGCAGGATCTTCTTGGCCGCTTTGGCCAGGTCCTCGAGGGCCAGCTTCTGGACCTGGGCCGAGTACTTCTGGTAGAAGTCCGCGGGGAGCCCGTAGCTGACGATCTCGGCCAGAGAAGACTGCACGGCGGACGCCGTCTCCCAGCGGCCGGGCAGGCCCAGGACCTTGCTGGCCTTCATGTTCTGGAACTCGTCGGCGGTGATCGGCTTCTTGCCGAGCACGCCTTCCATCTCGCCGCGGATCTCGATCATCGTCTCCTTGGTCTTGTCCGCCTGGACCGGCGCGTAGGCCAGGAACATGCGCTGTCCCCGGGCCGGGAAGAGGAGCGACATGGCGCCGTAGCTCCAGTGTTTGTCCTCGCGGATGTTCAGGTTGATCCGGGAGATGAAGTCGCCGCCGAGGATGTCGTTCATGGTCTCGACGGCCACGGCGTCGGGGTCGGCCGACGGCGTCGCCGGGTGACCGCAGATGACGACCGACTGGGGAGCCTGCGGCTTGTCCATGATGTAGACGGCGGGCCGGACGCGCAACGCGACGGGCCTGACGTCCTTGGCCGGGACGGCGCCCGCCTTCCAATCCTTGAAGAGCTTCTCGATCTTGGGCTTGATCTCGGCCAGGGTCGCGTCGCCGACCACGATCAGGGTGGCGTTGGCCGGCTTGAACCAGCTCTTGTGGAACTTGACCAGGTCGTCCCTCGTCAGCTTGGCCACGGTCTCTGCGAAGCCGGACCCGGTGAAGGGGGCGGCGTAGGCGTGGCCGTCGCCGTAGACGAACCTGGGCAGCACCCGGAGCGCCATGTAGATGGGCGAGTCCTTTTCCTGGGCGATCTGGGCGATCTGGATCTTCTGGAGTCTCTGGAAGTCGGCGTCGGGGAAGGCCGGGTTGAGAACGACGTCGGCATAGACGTCGAGGGCCGGGTCGAGCTTGTCCTTGAGCGCGGAGAGCGTCACCTGGCAGGTGTCGAGGCCCGCGCCCGTCCCGAGCTCGGCCCCGAGCCGGGCCAGTTCCTCGCTGATCTCGAGGGAGGTGCGCTTGGCCGTCCCCTCGTCCAGCATGGTCATGGCCAGGCTGGCGGTGCCGGCGAGGCCGCCCTTGTCGGCGGCGTAGCCGGCGTCGAAGATGAGCGCCAGGTTGACGACCGGGATCGCGTGCCGCTCCGCCAGGACG
>JBGSUG010000051.1:0-14300 GCA_041736225.1 Candidatus Aminicenantales bacterium
ATAGCGCCTTCTTGAAGTGTGTCCTATAATGCTGCTGGGCCATCGTAGTAAAAGTCCTCCTCTCATTCGATTTTGCACTCGAAGAGAGTTTACGATGGCCCACCTCCTATGCCAAGTTGCGAACATCACCATACACCAGCCGTAATCGTCTCGTCCTCGTTCTTTTCCTGGCAGAACACATAGCCTTCCCCGACAGCCATAAGTGCCCTTCCTGGACCCAAATAAAAGCTGTCAATATATCGGCCGCCGTCGTCGAAGACGTCGATGAGTCGGCCCTTGGTCTTGTCCTCAGTCGATGTTTCCACCCAAACGCACCCTTCGATGGGATAGAGCCCCTTGATATCGGTCTCGTATTCGATCTTCGGGTAACCGTTCTTCTTGCGAGACTCGCTTTCCCAGCTTTTCTCGACATGGGGGACCCTGGGAAATGTCCTCCTGAACCTCTTCACCACCGGGCTACTGTCCAGGTTCACAATCGCGATGTGGTATTCCCTGCCAAAAAAGGCGTAAAGCGATTTTCCGTCCGGGCTTAACGCTGTAATCGACGAGTCCCAGTTGGTTGCTGACCGGGGACTCAGGAACGCATTTGTCTTGAACGTAGCGATATCTCTTCTGTCGGAGCTATCCTTTTCAAAGGATTCAACACTGTGGAGAACCTCCAGCATCCTTCCCGTCCATTCGCTCCGCGGGGGCCAGACCATCCTGATGAATAAAAAGCCATCGGGGACAACCCCAATAAGGACGCTAATATCTTTATTCTTGATGACGATCTGTTCCTGGAAGACACCGTTAAAGTCGGCCCGCCAAAAACGCCAGGAGTTTAAATCCTGGATGAAAACGTCACGGCCATGGATAAAATACATGAAACTGTCGCCTATTTCGCCCGGGCCCTGACCTTTCTTGAAAATGTTCCCTATGAACTTTCCGTCCGCTGAGAATCTCAAGAACTCGTCATTATCGGCGATGAATATCGATCCATCCGTTGCGGTCTGTAGATTATGGGGAGCCTGAAAATAGAAATCGCCCCCCTCATCCGTGATCCTCCAGACCTCGGTGAGCTTCAGAACGCGTCCCGCGTTTTTAGCCCGGAGCTTGGATGGATTCTCAATGATCTGTCCGACGCTTGCGGATTGGATGGATAGCAGGAGAATGAAGACGCTAAGTAAAGGCAATCCTTTCCTCATTTTTGTCACGGAAGCCCTCCCCTCGCTCTCATCTCCTCGGACCTGAACCTAAGGACGCGGATGATCATCCGAGCCTCGAAAAAGCTTGCGAAATCGGGCACAAATTAGGGCACAAAGATTTTTTACAATCCTATAAAGCATTGTTATTAAATAGAATATATCGGAGGGAGAGGGATTTGAAGCCCCGTTTCGGAGGACCGGAAAGCGGTTCTCAAGACCGCCGCCTTCAACCACCCGGCCATCCCTCCGACGATCCATCTCTTCGAAGCGGAAAGGCCTTCGAGGCCGTCCATGCAGGGCCTCGGGGTCGGAGACCGAGGCCATAAGGTGAGCAGACTCTCTCATCGCGTAATCCTCTCAGCCGCCGGTCGATCGGAGAGGATTGTTGGCGCGGTCGTTCCGCAGGAGAGCGACGTAGAGGCCTCTCTGATGTCTGTTGACCAGGAGATCGTATTCGCCGAACGCCCGCAGGACCCGATCGTCCTTCAAGAGAGGGCCCGCTTTCTGCTCCAGCGAAGGAAGGTCGGGCGCCCCATTGGCCTCGATGAGCACGGGGTTGCCGTTCACGTCGATGGCGATGTCCAGCCCGATCAACCGGTAGAATGAGAAGGCTCTTTGGATGGAGGCGGCCATCGTGCAGACCCGATCCCATTCGGGTACGGGGTGGCGCTTGAAAACGACTCCCGATGTCGGATGGGCCGCATATCGATTGGACTTCTTGTCATATGCGTATTCCTTCATCGTTCCCTTGGAACAATCCACCCCGACCGAAACGCCGCCCGCGCTAAAATTATCGACGAAGGCGCTCCCGACGCCGGAGCGGAAGGATGCGTTCACGATGATCGCCTCGTCCTGAAGGGTCATCATCGTGACCACTCTCAGGCTATTCACCGAGGCGGTGGAAAAGGCGGCGGTCCGGCGGTCCTGGGAGAGAACGTCCTGGACGATCGCTTTCTCCTTGAGGGTAAATTCGCCCAGGGGGAAGGATCCCCGCGGGGTCCTGATCGTGATACCCTTCCCGGCTGGCTCGGCCAGCACGATATCGCGGCCCCGCTCCCCGTAGAGCGGCTTGATGATCAGTCTCCCGGCGGGAGACGAAGCGAGCCATGAAGCGATCGCGGACCTGTAGTCCTGGGCCGGATCGAGGGTGCCGTGCGTTCTCGGGATCGGGATGTCCAGGGCTTCGCAGAGCAGGGCCATGATGTATTTATCGTTGAAAAGGACCCGGTATTCGGGCGGTTGTACGGTCTTCTTCAGCCTGGCGATTTGGTGGGGGAGGTAATTCGAGCCGTAGTAGTATTTCCATTCTTTCCTATCGACTTCCCAGAGCCGGCTCAAGCCATAATGGCTCGGGAATGTTTTATAGGAAAAAAACCAGCTCAGGAGATCGGAAGCGAGCCCCAGCCCCGATCGACCGTGGTCCTTCATGGCCATGACCTCGCGGTAGCATCCCGGCAGCATGAAGAACTCCTTGAACCTTTCGTAGCCGAGACGCGTCTTGGAAAAGATCGTCCTCTTCACTGACCGGAAGACCCGGAGGGCCCTCGCAAGGGCCTGGGTCCGCGTTGCCGGCCTCACGGCTTCCCCGAAAACTGGCATTTCAAGATCCTGATTTCGGAATTTCGCGGCTGGATGTGCGCGATCGCACGATTCCTGCGGCGGCGGGGAAAATTGGCGGAGGGAGAGGGATTCGAACCCCCGTTCCGGATAACCGGAAAGCGGTTTTCAAGACCGCCGCCTTCAACCACTCGGCCATCCCTCCGTCGTTCTATGTCTTCGATGCTGAGATGCGTTCGAGCCCGTTCATGTAGGGCCGCAGGGCCTCGGGGACGACGACCGAGCCGTCGGCCTGCTGGCAGTTCTCCAGGATGGCGCTGACGGTCCGGCCGACGGCCAGGCCCGAGCCGTTGAGCGTGTGGGCGAACTCGGGCTTGCCCTTGGCCTCGCGCTTGAACCGGATGTTCGAGCGACGGGCCTGGAAATCCATGCAGTTCGAGCAGGACGAGATCTCCATGAAGCCGTCGCGGCTGGGCATCCAGACCTCGAGATCGTAGGTCTTGGCGCTGGCGAAGCCCATGTCGCCCGTGCAGAGCAGAACGACCCGGTGGTGGAGTCCGAGCCGCTTCAGGACCTCCTCGGCCGAGGCGGTCATGTATTCGAGCTCGTCGAAGGAGCTCTCGGGCCGGCTGAAGATCATCATCTCGACCTTATTGAACTGGTGCTGACGGACGAGGCCGCGGACGTCCTTGCCGTACGAGCCCGCCTCGCTGCGGAAGCAGGGCGTCCAGGCGACGAACCGAGTGGGCAGGACGCCGCCGTCGAGGATCTCGTTCCGGTAGAGGTTCGTCAACGGCACTTCGGCTGTCGGGATGAGGTACCAGTCGAAGCCCTCGAGCTTGAACAGGTCCTCCTTGAACTTGGGCAGGTTGCCGGTACCGGTGAGGCTCTCGGCGTTGGCGATGAATGGCGGCAGGACCTCTGTGAACCCGCGCTCCCGGGTATGGATGTCGAGCATGAAGCTGATCAGGGCCCGCTCCAATCGGGCCCCCGCGCCGAAGTAGACCGCGAAGCGCGAGCCGGTGATCTTGGCCGCACGTTCGAAGTCCAGGATGCCGAGCTTCTCGCCGATGTCCCAATGGGCCTGGGGCTTGAAGCCGAGCTCCGGCCGGCTCCCCCACCGCCGGACTTCCGGGTTGTCCGCGGCGCTCTTGCCGACGGGGACGGACTCGTGGGGGATATTCGGGATGTTGAGGAGGGTCGACTTGAGCTCTTCGTCGAGGGCTTTGAGCCGCTCTTCGAGGGCGCCGATCTCGTCGCCGACCTTCCTCATGTCGGCGATGATCGTCGACGCGTCCTGACCGTCTTTTTTCAGCCGGGAGACCTCCTCGGAGGCCTTGTTCCGGACGGCCCGGAGGTCCTCGGCCTTCTTGAGCAGGTCCTTCTTCTCGCGCGAGATGCGGACGAACTCGTCGAAGTTCAGGCGCGGACCGCGTGTGGCTAGCCTATTCTGAACAGACTCAAGGTTTTCCAGGACGAATTTCGGGTCGAACATGGGGCGATTATAGCACGGAAATGGGGGACATGACCCATTTCTCCTGAAATGGGATCGTGTCTCCCATTTCCGGGCGGAGCTTTGACAAGCCGAGCAGATTGTTCAACAATAGGCGGGATGAAAGGCTGTATTCAGGTCTATACGGGGAACGGCAAAGGCAAGACGACCGCGGCCTTTGGCCTCGCCTTCCGCGCGGCCGGCCACGGTTTCAGGACCTATGTCGCGCAGTTCCTCAAGGGACAGCCGTCGGGCGAGGGCGAGGCCGCGAAGAAGCTGGAGCCTCTTATCCGCATCGAGCAGTTCGGACGCGAGGGCTTCATCACCGTCAAGGACGGGCCCGGCGACGAGGACGTCGCCCTGGCCCGGGAAGGGCTGGAGAGCGCGCGCGAAGCGATGCTCTCCGGCGCCTATAGGATCGTCGTTCTCGACGAGATCAACACGGCCGTCCACTTCAAGATCGTGCCGGAGCGGGACGTCCTCGACTTCCTCGATGTGCGTCCTAAGGGCGTGGAGATCGTGCTGACGGGCCGTTACGCGCCCGCCTCGTTCATCGACCGGGCCGACCTCGTCACGGAGATGAAGGACATCAAACATTACTTCAACAAGGGCGTCCCGGCCCGCGAGGGCATCGAGAAATGATGCGGCGGCCGAATCCCTTCGGCCGGAGCCCGTTCCGTCCGACCATGGAACCGGCCCGGTTCGAAGCGCTCGTCGCCGAGGCCCTGGATGAGATCCCGGCCAAGTTCCGCAAGCTCATCGACAATCTCAACGTCCAGGTCGAGGACGATTGCCCGCCGGGGACGAACCTGCTCGGGCTCTACCACGGCGTCCCCTACCCCCACCGGAGCCCCGCCTCCTACGGCAACTACCCGCCCGACGTCATCGTCATCTACCAGCGGCCGATCGAGTCGATCTCGCGGTCCGACGAGGAGATCAAGGACCACGTCCGGGACACCGTGCTCCACGAGGTCGGACATTATTTCGGGTTGGGCGAGGCCGAGCTCCGCGAGATCGAGCGGGCGGTCCGCGAGATGCGCAAAGGAGAGCACTCATGAACAAGCCCCTCGCAGGCATCTACGCCGCCCTGACGACACCGTTCGCCGGGGACAACATATCGATCGACGGGATCAAAGACAACGTCCGCAGGCTCGATCTTACCGGCCTCGCCGGCTACCTCGTCCTCGGCTCGACCGGCGAGAGCGTTTCGCTCTCGGACGCGGAATCCCTGGCCCTCGTCGACGCCGTACTCGAGGCCGCCGCGCCCGGCAAGAAGGTCCTCGTGGGCACGTCCCGCGAGTCGACGCGCGGGACGATCGAGTTCACGAACAGCCTGCCCGGGCGCGGCATCGCCGCCGTCCTGGTCCGGCCCCCGTCCTATTATAGATCGAAGCTGACCCGCGAGGCCCTCAAAGCCCACTACCTGGCCGTGGCCGAGGCCAGCCGGCTCCCCGTCCTCGTCTACAACATACCCCAGAACACGGGCATCTCACTCGAGCCGCGCCTCATCGTCGACTTGGCCCCGCACCCGAATATCATGGGGCTCAAGGAGAGCTCGGGCAGCATCGCTTTCCTCGAAGAGATCGTCCGCCAGGTCCCGGACCGGTTCCACTATTTCCTCGGCTCGGGCCACGTCGTCTACCCGGGTCTGGAGATGGGGGCCGCCGGAGCGATCCTGGCCGTGGCCAACGCGGCCCCGGAGATGTGCGCCGAGATCTTCCGCCTGTATCAGGCAGGGAAGAAGGACGAAGCCCGCGAGCGCCAGCTCGACCTCGTCCCCCTAAACAAGGCGTTGATGGAAACCTACGGCATCGCCGGGCTCAAGCACGCGCAGGACCTGCGCGGCTATCACGGTGGTCCGACCCGGCTTCCCCTGCTCCCCGTCGACGAGCCGGCCAAGCGCGAGATCGAGTCCCTACTGAGATTGCTCGGGCTCCTTTCTCCGTGAAGCTCCGGCGGGTTACTGCCTCCGCTCGCTCACGCTCGATGAGGTAGAGGCAGGTTCAGGCAGAGTTCTTTTTTCCGATATTTCGCTGGGATCCTGCTCCGCGTAACTCCGCAGGATCCCCGCCCCCGCTCGCTCACGCTCGCGGCAAAGGAAAGACCGTGCACCCTGCTCCGACAGCACTCTCCCTGCGTGTCCCGGACCGCCGGCTCCGGCGAGGCTGACTGCCGCACAAGGGACCCTCCCGTTGCCGCTGCTACCTTCCGGTCCTGACGGGATTCGCGGGCGGCCCTTCGCGCAGGGCCCCGGCCTTCAACGCCACGTGCCCGGGCACCGGCCAGAAAGAGGGAAGCCTCGGCAGGGAATTCGACCCCACTGGAGCGGATTGTGGGCCACAGGGCACCGCTACCTCCCCGTCTAGCACGGCCGCTTCCATTATACATATTTTGCCGGGAATCGGCTAAAGTGGAGGAGCGGCGATTGCTTTCGCTCCCCTGCCCTGCTATGCTCCGCTCCTGATAGCCTGGGAAGCGCCCGGCGCGAACGGAGGAGCGATGGAAAATAGGGCCAAAGGCCGCAGGCAGTTCATCAAAACGTCCGCGTTGGGCGCGATCGGCGCCGGCCTCGCCGGAGGCAGGGCCCTGGCGGTTGCCCAGGTCCCGGCTAATCCGCCGGTCTCCGGCGAGACGCCGAGGATCCGCGAATACCGCGTCCTCGGGCGGACGGGCTTCAAGGTCTCCGACATCTCCTGCGGCTTCATCATGGACGAAGGGGTCATCCGGGCGGCCTACGAGTCGGGAATGAACTACTTCGACACGGCCGAGCAGTATCCCGGACATCACCGCGCCCTGGGCCGGGCCCTTCAAGGCATGGACCGCAAGAAGATCTTCGTCGCGACCAAGCTCGAGGTCGCCGACGACAAGTCCAAGGACGGTTTTCTCAAGCGGGCCCGCAAGGCCCTCGAGGAACTGGGACTCGAATACGTCGACTGCCTGATGATGCACTGTCCGGAGAAGGCCGAGACGCTCAAGACCGAGGGCTTCCATGCGGCCATGGCCGAGCTCAAGACGGAGGGGCGGGTCCGCCATGTCGGCGTCTCCCAGCACGGCACCTTTTGGTTCCGCGATCCCGAGGAGACGATGGATAGGATTCTCCTCGCTGCGGCCGAAGACGGCCGGTTCGACGTCTTCCTCATGGCCTACAACTTCCTCCGCCGCGACAACGCCGAGAAGGTCCTCGAGGCCTGCCGCGACAAGAAGATCGGCGTCGCCCTGATGAAATCCGCCCCCGTCGCCATCTACTACCAGCTCAAGGAACGGATCGAGCGGCTCGAAAAGGAACAGAAGCCCGTCAATTCCCTCTACGCCGACGGCCTGGCCCGCTATAAAGAGAAGTTCGAGGCCGCCCAGGCCTTCATCGCCAAGCACGACCTCCGGAATCCCGACGAGATCCGGGACGCGGCCATCCGCTTCGTCCTCGGCCATCCCGATGTCCACACCGTCTGTTATCAGACCCAGACCTACGACGCCCTCAATACGATCGTCCGGCTCTCGGGCACGAGGCTGGCCGCGGCCGAGACCGCCAAGCTCGAGGCTTACAAGGTGGGCTGCGGCGAGTTGTATTGCCGGCACGCCTGCGGCCTCTGCGAGCCGAGCTGCCCGCACGGCGTCCCTGTCAACACCATCCTCCGCTACCAGCGGTACTTCGCCGGTCAGCGCCGGGAGAAGGAGGCCATGGGTTACTACGCGGCCATCCCGGGCGCCAGGGCCGACGCCTGCGGGGACTGCTCCGCGCCCTGCGAGGCCGCCTGTCCCTACGGCGTCCCGGTCCAGGGCATGCTCCTCCTCGCCCACGACACGCTGACCTGGCCCTGAATCGGGGCCGCGCGGGCCCGCGCGTCTTGACAGCCGGTCTTCCGCGGTGATAGATAGACCTCTTTGATCTTCGTCAGGAGGTCGTCCATGAAAAGATCCCCCGCGATCGCCCGTCTGGCCCTTGTCCTGGCCGCGCTCGTCCTCGTCTCCGGCATGCTCGGGGCCCAGACGCCGCCCGACAAGTTCCTCGGCCACAGGGTCGGCGAGGACCGCAAGCTCGCCGACTACACCCAGATCAAGGCCTACTTCGAGAAGCTGGCCCAGGAATCGAACAGGCTCAAGCTGTTCACGATCGGCGAGTCCGTCCTCAAGAAGCCGATCATCATGGCCGCGATCTCCACGCCCGGGAACCTGGCCAAGCTCGACCGCTGGAAAGAGATCACCCACAAGCTCCGCGACCCCCGCGTGACGTCCGTCGACGAGGCCCGCAAGCTGGCCAAGGAAGGCAAGGCCATCGTCCTCATCACCTGCTCCCTCCACGCCACCGAGATCGCCGCCTCCCAGATGTCGATGGAGCTGGCCTACGACCTGGTCACCGGAAAGACCTTCTTCGACGCGGGGAAGATCCTCGACGACGTCGTCGTCCTGCTCGTCCCGTCCCACAATCCCGACGGCAACCAGATGGTCGTCGACTGGTACGAGAAGTACGTCGGCACGCAGTACGAAGGCGGCAACATGCCCTGGCTCTACCACCACTACGCCGGCCACGACAACAACCGCGATTGGTACATGTTCAACCTGCCCGAGACCCGGGCCGTGACGACGGTCCTCTACCACGATTGGCTGCCCCAAATCCACGTCGACGAGCACCAGCAGGGCAGCAACGGCGCGAGGCTCTTCGTCCCGCCGTTCATGGACCCGCCCCTCCCGAACATCCAGCCCTCGGTCTGGCGAGGGGTCAACCTCGTCGGGACCGGGATGAGCTACGACCTCCAGAAGCACGGGCTGAGCGGCGTCGTCAACGGCCGCTCCTACACGGCCTGGTGGATCGGCGCCTGCGACGACACCTCGTGGCTCCACAACGTCATCGGCATCCTCAGCGAGGCGGCCTCGGTGAGGGTGGCCAGCCCCATCTACATCGAGCCGAACGAGATCCAGGCGGGTTATCACGAGAAGCGCATGGACTACGTCGATCCCTGGCCCGGAGGCTGGTGGCGTCTGCGCGACCTCGTCGACTACGAGCTCGTCCTGTCGAAGAGCATGATCAAAACGGCCGGCCTCCACAAGGAGGACCTGCTCTTCAACTTCTACCAGATGTCCAAGAACTCGGTCGAGAAGGTCGACAAGGGCCAGCCTTACGCCTTCGTCGTCCCGGCCGTCCAGCGGGACTATCCGACCATGCTCAAGATGCTCGAGGTCCTGAAGATGGGCGGAGTCGAGATCCATCAGGCCAAGGCCGACTTCATCGCCGGCGGCCGGTTCTACAACGCCGGGTCGTTCGTGGTCAAGACGGCCCAGCCTTACAAGACCTTCGCCTGGGCCCTGCTCGAAAAGCAGAAATATCCGGACATGAGGCAGTACCCGGGCGGCCCCCCGATCCCCCCTTACGACAACGCGGCCTGGACCCTGCCCCTGCAGATGGGCGTCCTCTGCGACGAGGTCGACGAAGCCTTCGAGGCCAGGCTCGAGAAGATCGACGCCGTCCCCACCCCCAAGGTCCCGGTCCAGGGCAAGAACGGCTATTTCGTCCTGGATGCGCGGGTCAACGCCTCCTACGCCATGGCCGTCGCGCTGCTCAAGGACGGCGCCGAGGTCTGGCGGACGAACAAGAAGACCGCTCTCAAGGGCCACGACCTCCAGGCCGGTTGCTTCGTCGTCAAGAATTCGGCGGCCGTGAAAAAGGCCCTGCCGGCGCTGGCCGAAAAGCTCGGGCTGGCCGTTCTCGACGTCGACGACGTCTCCGGCCTCGACAAAACCCCGGTCAAGTTCCCGCGGATCGGGCTGTTCCAATCCTGGCGCGGCAACATGGACGAGGGCTGGACGCGCTACGTGTTCGACGACCTGGGCATCCCTTTCAAGACCCTGCACAACGCCGATATCAAGGGCGCGAAGGACCAGAAGGTGGATCTGCGGGCCGACTTCGACGTCATCGTCTTCGCCGACGAGAACGCCAACACCATCAAGGGAACACGGCCCGGAGCGACCCCGGGCGGCGGCGCCGAGTCGCCCATGGCCCGTATGTTCCGTCAGAGCCCGGTCCCGCCCGAGTACGAGGGCGGCATCGGCCAGGAGGGTGTCGACGCGCTCAAGGCTTTCGTCGAGAAGGGCGGCCGGCTGGTCGCGCTCAACGGCGCTTCGGAGTTCGCCATCGCCGAGTTCGGCGCGCCGGCCAGGAACTCCCTGTCGGGGGTCGACCGGGCCAAGTTCTTCTGCCCGACCTCGCTTCTCCGGATCCTCGTCGACAACGAGACGCCCATCGGCTACGGCATGCCCAAGGAGGCCGCGGCCATGTTCGTCAACAGCTTGGCGTTCGACACATTCTCGCCGTCCTACGATTGGGACCGCAAGGTCGTGGCCGCCTATCCCGAGGACGAGATCCTCACGAGCGGCTGGCTCCTCGGCGAGGAATACCTGGCCCGGAAGGCCGCCGTCGTCGACACGAAGTGGAAGGACGGCCGGATCATCCTCATCGGCATCCGCTGCCAGAGCCGGGCCCAGTCGCACGGGACCTACAAGTTCCTGCTGAACGCCCTGCTCTATCCCAAGGCCGAGTGAGGTCCGGTCACTTCGACCGGAGAAGCAGCGTCTCTCCGGGCCGCAGGCCGGCTTCGATGACCGGGCCTTCGGACTTGACGCTTCCCTTCGCTGTGCCGGCTACGGCATAGGCTCCGTCCGGGAAAGGGTTCTCGAGCCGGAGCGGACCGCCTTTTTCGGAGACGATCCGGATCTCGACGACCTTTGCGCGCTTCATCGCCGCGGACACCAGGAAGGCGCCTTCGGCCCGGAGGGAATCGAACGCGACGTCCGTCCAGGCGGCCGGCAGGGCCGGGAAGACGCGGATGATCCCGGCATGGCTCTGGAGGAGCATCTCCTGGATGCCCGCCGCGAAGGCGAAATTGCCCTCGAGCGTAAAGGGCCGGTAGGTCATCTTCGACTTGCCGCTCTTGGTCTGATCGCCGTTGGCGTGGAAGCTGTTGGGCAGGCAGAAGCAATCGGCGAAAGTCCGCAGCGCCCGGGCGGCCTTCTCCCCGTCGCCGGCCCGCGCCGCCATGTTCCCCAGCCAGCTGTAGGAATAACCGCACCACCAATCGGGGCCGAGGCGGTCGAGTTCGGCCAGCGCGGCGCGGACGGTCTTCCGGTCGGCCTCTCCCCGGCTCACGTCGACGATCCCGAGCGGATGGATGGCCATGAGGTGGGAAAAATGCCGGTGGGATTCTTTGAGAGGATAGCCCGGCGCGACGAGGAGCCGGCCGTCGTCTTCCGCCAAGGCCAGGCCGGGCCATTCGGCGAGGATGCGCCGCCACCGCTCCCCTTCTTCCGCGAGACCGAGTTCGTCGGCCATTATCGACGCGGCACCGTAAAGCCAGCGGACGAGCGCCAGGTCGAAGTTCGTCGTCTCCGGGAACCAGGCGTCGATGCGGTTGTCGTTGATCTCGGGGCTCGAGCTCAGCGGCAGCTTGCGCTTCCCGTCCGCCCGGCGCTCGGCGATGTTGTCAAGGAATACGGCCACGGCCTTGACATAGGGATAGGCCCGCTCTTCGAGAAAGCCGCGGTCGCCGCTGTAGCGCCAGTGGAGCCAGAAGTGATGGGCCAGCCAGGCCGAGACGGTCGGCCCGAGCGAGTACTGGATCCAGCCGCCCATGGGAGCGCCGTCGAGGGCCGCGACGCCGGGGACGTTGAGCCCTTCGACCCCGAAATACCTTTTCGTGTATTCCTCGGAGCGGGGCTTGATGGCCCAGAGCCAATCGAGAAAGGCCAGGCCCTCTTCCAGGCGGTTCCCGCTGTAGCAGGGCCAGTAGCTGAGCTGGGTGTTGAGGTCGTTGTGGAAATCGCCCTTCCATGGCGGCAGGCCGCCGTCGTCGGCCGTCCAAACGGCTTGCAGGGTGATCGGAGGAGCGCCGCGGCGGGAGGCCGCCCCGAACTTGTAGGTCTCGAGATACCACTGCTTCTCCAGGACGGGATCGGGCAGTCGCACCGTCGACTGGGCCCAGAATTCCTTCCACCAGGTCGCATGCGACTCGAGGTCACGAGCGAGCGTCCGCTTGAGAGCCCGGGCGGCCGAATCCGGAGCCAGCTCATCGCTGCGTCTTCCGGGGACGGACCCGCTCTCGCTCTCCGGATATAGCGCGCTCACGCTCCAGGCCCCGGTGAGCATCCCGTAATCCGGCATGTCCCAGTCGACCGCGACCTCGTAGCTCATCCCTCCCCAGCCTTCCTGATGGTAACGCACCGAGGTCTCGTCGGCGACAAGCTCCGGCCCGGGGTAGCCCAAACGGGCCAACGCGCCCGGGGTAAGCGAGTTGGGTGCCGCCTCCGTTCCGGCCGCCGGCGCGACGTAGGCGGGCGGCACGAGCTTCGGTCTCTTCCCGGTCGGCCAGCCCTCGAACTGGAACCAGCCCACCGGCTCCGTGGCGTGGACGAATGCGGTGAGCTGCGCCCCGTTCTTCCACCGCACCCGGCAGACCGCCTCGGCCACGGACAGGCGCACGGACTGGATCTCGCCCAGCCCGGAGATGTCGAACTCGAGGGCCGCGGCCGGGATCTTGGTCGGCGCGGGATCTCGGTCGTATGGTGCGTCGCCCATCCGGTGGACGGGCTCGTAGTCGTTTTTGAGGACGTGATCGCGGACCCAGGCGAACCGGAATTCGGGGCCCGAGAACTCGGCCACGGGGCGAAGGTCCCAGAGGTCGGCCCGGTCGAGCGACAGCCGGAGGGAATCGCCCTTCTTCCAGACGAGCGCGCCGATCATGCCGTTGCCGAGGGGGATCCCTTCGTCCCAAGTCGGGGCGAGGTCGCTGAAGACGAGGTCGTGGCGCGGCGCTGGCAGGGCGTTCTTCTCTCCCGTCGGCGTACACGCGGCCGCTAAAGCCAGGGCAGAAAGGAATATGAAGAGCGAAAGTCGTGACCTGATATCCATGCTTTCCGCCTCCCCGGTCATTCCGCGAGGCCGGCGACGAAACCCGAGGCCCAGGCCCAGGCGAGGTTGTACCCGCCACGCCCACCCTGGACGTCGAGGATCTCTCCGGCGAAGTAGACGCCGTTCCGCAGCTTCGAACGGAGCGTTCCGTGTTCGACCTCGCGGGCGTCCACGCCCCCGGAGGTGAATTCGGCCTCGTTCCAGCCCCTCGTCCCGTGTACGCGGAACTCCCTGGCTTTCAGTAGAGCGGCCAGGCGCCGCACCGCTTCCCGCCCGGTCCCCTTGCCCTCGACATAGCCCGCCTCTTCGAGAAGCCGGGGCAGGAAATGGGAGAATTTTTCGGGCAGGAATCCGGACGCGAGGTCCGCCGGCGCGCAGCCCGCGGCGAGCCGCCGCTCGAATTCCTCCGCCATCTCCTCCTCGGACATGAACGGAGCGAAGTCGACGACGACCGAGACGTCTTCCCGGCCTTCACGGTTCATCGCGATCGATAGGCTCTCGCTGACGTCGAGCACGGCCGTCCCTGACAGGCCGTACTGAGTGAAGAGGAGCTCCCCGTCCGCCGTCTGGCCCCGCCGGCCGCCGATCCGGCTCTCGATCCGGACCTTCATCCTCTGGCCCTGGAGGAAATGGCACATCCGGACCTTGACGAGAAGGGGCACGGCGCTCGGAACGGGGGTCACGATTCGATGGCCGATCGAGGCGGCCAGCTTGTAGCCGGAGCCGTCCGAGCCGAGCGCGGGATAGGAACGGCCGCCGCCGGCCAGCACGATGGCCCGGGCGCCGATCTCCCGCCCGTCCGCGGCGTGGACGGTCAACATCCCCGCCCGGTCTCCGAGGATCCGGGCTTCGAATCCGTTCTCGACCGCGACGCCCGCGCGCGCGGCCTCGAGCTCCAGGACCCTGAGAACGGAAGCGGCCTGGTTCGTCACCGGGTAGACGCGGCCGCTTTCGTCCGAGTGGAGTCGGAGTCCGAGCCCCTCGAAAAATCGCCTGATCTCCGCGCCGCCGAACCGGTTCAGGACCGAAGAGACGAGCCCGGGATCCGTGGCGGTGAAGGCCGAGGCCGAGAGGCCGTCGTGCAGGAGATTGCACCGGCCTCCGCCGGTCGCCAAAAGCTTCTTGCCGGGCCGGGGAAGCCGTTCGAGGAGAAGGGCCGAGGCCCCGCGGC
>JBGSUG010000081.1:0-2077 GCA_041736225.1 Candidatus Aminicenantales bacterium
GAAGCGGCTCATGCCTCTCTCTTGAAGACGAGGACGCCGAGGGGAGGCAGGGTCAAGCGCAGCGAATGGGTCCGGCCGTGGAGCGGCTCGGCGATCGCCTCGGCCGAGCCGAGGTTACCCAGGCCGCGTCCGCCGTACTCCTTGGCATCGCTGTTCAGGACCTCGCGCCACCGGCCTCCGCCGGGTACCCCGACCCGGTAATCGCCGTGGGCCTCGGGCGTGAAATTACAGACGACCAGGATGACGTCTTCGGCGTTACGCCCCTTCCTGAGGTAACTGACGATGCTGTGGTCGACGTCGTTGAAATCGACCCACTCGAAGCCGGCCGGCTCGAAATCGAGCTCGTAGAGGGCCGGCTCGCGGCGGTAGAGGTCGTTGAGGTCCTTGACCCAGCGTTGGACGTTCCGGTGCGTCTCGTGGTCGAGGGCGTGCCACTCCAGGCTCTCCTCGTGGGTCCACTCCTTCCACTGGGCGAACTCCCCGCCCATGAAGAGGAGCTTCTTGCCTGGGTGGGTGAACATGTAGCCGTAGAGGGCCTTGAGGTTGGCGTACTTCTCCATCTCCGCACCGGGCATCTTGCCGACGAGCGAGCCCTTGCCGTGGACGGCCTCGTCGTGCGAGAGGGGCAGGATGAAGTTCTCCGTGTAGGCGTACCACATGCTGAAGGTCAGGTCATTCTGGCTGTACTTGCGGAAAAGAGGATCCTTGCTGAAGTAGGCCAGCATGTCGTGCATCCAGCCCATCTTCCACTTGAGGCCGAAGCCCAGCCCGCCGAGCGGAACGGGCCGGGTGACCATGGGCCAGGCGGTCGATTCCTCGGCGGTCGTCTGGATGTCGGGGAAGGCCCCGTAGGCCACTTCGTTGAGGCGCCGGATGAAGCTCAGGGCCTCGAGGTTCTCGCGGCCGCCGTAGCGGTTGGGGATCCACTCCCCTTCCTTCCGGGAATAGTCGAGGTAGAGCATCGAGGCCACGGCATCGATGCGCAGGCCGTCGGCGTGGTAGCGCTCGAGCCAAAAAAGGGCCGAGCTGATGAGGAAATCGCGGACCTCGTTGCGGCCGTAGTTGAAGATGGCGCTCTTCCAGTCCGGATGGAAGCCCTTGCGCGGGTCCTGGTGCTCGTAGAGGGAGGTGCCGTCGAATCGGCCTAAGCCGTGTCCGTCGGTGGCGAAGTGCGAGGGCACCCAGTCCAGGATGACGCCGATACCGTAGTGGTGGAGCATGTCGATGAGGTACATGAAGTCCTGCGGCGTTCCGTAGCGGCTCGTCGGCGCGAAGTAGCCGATCGTCTGGTAGCCCCAGGACCCGTAGAACGGGTGTTCCATGACCGGCAGGAGCTCAACGTGCGTGAAGCCCATGTCCCGGACGTATTCGGCGAGAAGCGGGGCCATCTCCCGGTAGGTCAGGGAGCGGTTGCCCTCGTCGGGGACGCGCCGCCACGATCCGAGGTGGACTTCGTAGACCGAGAGCGGGGCGTCCAGGGCGTTGGCCTTCTTGCGCCGGGCCATCCAGTCGGCGTCGCACCAGCGGTAGTCCAGGTCCCAGACGACAGAGGCGGAGCGCGGCGGGGCCTCGGAATAGAAGCCCAGGGGATCGGCCTTTTCCGACTTGGAGCCGTCAGCCTTCGAAGCGATGGCATACTTGTAGAGGGCGCCCTTTTCGAGGCCGGGGATGAAGCCCTCCCAGATGCCGGATCCGTCCCAGCGGGCTTCCAGGGGATGACGGCCGGATTTCCAGCCGTTGAAGTCGCCGATCACGGAAACGCGGGAGGCGTTGGGTGCCCAAACGGCGAATTGGACGCCGTCCTGACCGTTCACGTTCAGGAGGTGGGCACCGAGCTTGTCGTAGAGCTTGAAGTGGTTCCCCTCTTTGAAGAGGTAGATGTCCCCTTCCGTGAGGAGGCTCGGGCCGTGGAGGACCTCCACCTTCGGGCTTTTCGGAGCGGAGGGGGTCAAGCGGCGTCCTTGCCGGCCCTGACGAGCCGCGCCCATTCGTCGCGCAGGGTCACCGTCCGGTTGAAGACGGGGGCGCCGGGCTGCGATTCGCGCCGGTCGGCCACGAAGTAGCCCAGGCGCTCGAA
>JBGSUG010000084.1:0-4161 GCA_041736225.1 Candidatus Aminicenantales bacterium
CTCGACGACCGAGCTGAGCCCGCCGCGCGGATTGAACTCGCCCCGGACGACGGCGCTCGCCGGGCGGCAGGCGGCGACGACGTCCGCCAGGATGCGGTTCACGACGTTCTCGTAGAAGATGCCCAGGTTGCGGTAGGCCAGATAATATTCCTTCAGCGATTTGAGCTCGAGGACGCGCCCGACGGGGACGTAGCTCAGGGTGATCCGCCCGAAGTCGGGCAGCCCCGTCTTGGGGCAGACCGACGTGAATTCGGGGAAATCCACGACGATCTCGTAGTCGGGGAACTGGTTGGGGAAGGTCTCGAGCGGCGGCAGCTTCGCCTCGAGGCCGGCCTTGGCCTCGCGGTCCGTGTATCGGGGCATGGGTTTCCTCACTAACTCCTTGATGGGGGCTATGATATACGAATCTCCCGCGCCGGACAAGAAGGCGCCAGCTCAGCTCTTGATCGGCCGCCGAGGACCCTCGGGGATCATCTCCGCTCGCTGCGGTGATTTTTTACGCTGTTCCGTTCGACGGACTCGGCGCCAAAACAACTCGCTCGGCTTGCGCTAAGCCTCGCTCAAACACGTTTTGTCGGTTTCCAGGGAAACTACCCTCATCCGTCTCCGAAACAGCTTCTATGATAGCGAAACGCAAGTACCCTGGCTGCCCTTTCCTCTCTTCGTCTCTTCCTCCGGCTACCACGGTTTCGTGAACCACCCTTCTATCCGCGCCATTATGCGCACTATAACGTTCGATCTCGGCTCCTAAACCTAAATCAGAACGCGACCCTCGCGGGCCCGTTAAGCTGATAGCTAGGCAGCCGATTGCTTCATCAGTCCTGGGATATAATCTCTCTTCTCAGAGAGCACGCGATATATGATCGTTAGTAGCCGGCGAGCCACCGCGATCTTGGCCACGTTCGGCCCCTTCCTCCGGGCCAGTCGCCTGTAGAGAGCACTCAGGGCAAGTTGCAGTTACTCTGAACACCGATATCGAAAATCACTTATATGATGGCGAGGCTGGTTTCCGAGAACCGAGTAATAGTGAAGCTCAAGAATCCCTAGAAGGATTCATTGGCGAGGTAGGGAGCCAGCTTCATTTGGAAGCCTATCAGGAACGAGGTGATCTCATCTGGCCGCATGGTCGCACAAGGCAGGACGAAAAGGATCTTTCCCTTCGCGCTTGCCCCTATAATCGACGGATTTATGAGCGGCTTGTATCGCCGGTATTTCGCCGCGTCATAAACCGGGAAGCGGATCTGATACTCCTCCTTGAGGAGCTCGATCCGCGGGGCCTCCGCCTGGGGTACGACGCCCGTAATCCGGAAATGTACAGGGAGGTTATTGAGGACGCCGATTAGCTCCCTGCAGGAGGCGCAGGACTCGCTTGAGAAGAACCCGTAAAGGTAAAGGACCGGCTCACCGGCCTCGGCTGGCGCCTTGCCGAACCGGACGAAAACGTTCATCTGCCGTTCCTTATAAAGCAAACTGAAAAGGACCAGAGAGGAGAGGACAGCCGGTAGGGCCGCAGCGAAGAATTTCTTCATCGGAGCTTGTACCCCAGGATCCGGTAATCGTCCGTCTCTTCGCCATACTCCTCGGCCATGACATAGAGGGTGCCGCTTCCCCGCTGATAGAAGTAGCTGAAGAGGTTCCCGTAGTTGACAGCGCCACGGAGGAGGCACTCGGAGACGAGCTTGCCAGCCGCGTCATACCGCTGAAGGTAGAGTTTCCACATTTCGGATGCGGCGTCGTAGTTGGAGAAGAGGACGCCAATCATTCTATCGTCGGCCAAGATACCGGTGATATAGGATACTTTTTTCCGCTCCGCCTGGATTTCACCCCCTCTACCCGGCTTGAAAAAGGCGTCTCGGATAATCGCATTGATCCGAGGTTCGCGGTAGTTCGGGGACACACAAATAAACCTGGCGACCCCCGAGCCGTCCAAATTGACGCTCGTCACGATGGGCCGCGCGTCGAAGACGAAATAGACCCTATCCCCAGCCACGGATAAAAAGCCCTTCTGCGAGGTTAGCTTAGTGAAGTCATCTAAGTTCGCCTTATACGACCTTTCCGATTCGTAGCCATACCTTCTCTCAATGGGGAGAAGGTACTTTATAAACTCGCCCGGGAAGCCTCTCAAGGACAAGAAAATCTTCCTCCCGTTGTCATTGATGACCGCGTCGACAAGAACCCCTTTCCTCGAAAGGATGACGTCCGACGTGCATGCCATGCAGGGGATCTCGGCGACCTTGGCGAGGTCGACCCTCCCTTTCCGCTCATAGATCTTGATCTTGAAGGCGTCGAGCACGGAAAGGTAGGGCTCCTGGTAGTCGCAGAAATAAGGCGCCATGAACTCCTCAGGACCAGGACCACGACGACCGATAACCATAAGCAACTTGCCACCGGCATCGTAGCTCTTGAGGTTCCCGTCCTTGCCGTCGCTGATGAAGATGACGCCGTCTTCGGCAACGATGAAGTCAGCAGCATATAAAATAGGAGAGCCAGCTTGGTCGATGTGCGTCAAGGAAGCGGGAGAAACCTCCTGGCCCTGAGCTAACAGGGCGGTTGCTAATAACGGAAATACCAGGAAGCTCGAAAATAACTTACAAATCATTTGGATAGGATAGCCTCAGGGACTAGTGAACCACACAACAGTTAGATGGATCATAGAGGCAGAAATAGTCATCGTAAAGATGGAAATACTGGTTGAGCGGATGACCCCAACACTCAGGGCAATAGGTGACGGTCCCGCAGATGGGCGGGGCACCCGAAGCCCGGGCCGGGGCGACGAAATTACTAACAGAGAAAGCCAAGGCGAAGAGGGTGAAAAGGACAAGAAAGGCGAGAGGGAGTTTGTTTTTCATATTAACCCCCCTATTTATTATTATTAATGGGTACGGAAGCTTATTATGTCAAGCATTATTTCGTGGCTTTCTTGGGTTCAGAATATGGTGACTGTCACGACGGTTTTCTCATCCCTCTTCTTTCGGACGGGCGCCTGTTCGGACGGCATCTTCTCGAGGAACTTCGGCCCGTCATCGTAGAGGATCCGCGCGTCGACGACACCCCTCGGCCCTCGTTTCAGCGGCCTCATCGGCTTTGCCCCGCCTTCTCCCTGTGGCCCCACACCGCAGAGAGACGCCGTAAACATCGATCAAGCATTCCCTGGAAGCGGGGGAATCCTTATAATAAGGAAGCGATCACCCGAAACGAGGTCCCCGATGAGCGAATGCCGGAGCGCGAAGAACGAAGCCCGGTGCAACTGCAGCTACGAGCCGTGCAGCCGCAAGGGCGTCTGCTGCGACTGCCTGGCCTATCACTGGCGGAACCGGGAGCTTCCCGCCTGCCTCTTCCCGGACTCCGTGGAGAGGACCTACGACCGATCGCTACGCCGGTTCATCCAGATCTACAAGGACGAAGCCTGATGGCCGGCCACAAGTTCGTCTACGGCCCGGTGGCTTCGAGACGTCTCGGCTTCTCGCTGGGAGTCGATATCATCCCCTTCAAGACCTGCACTCTCGACTGCACCTATTGCCAGCTCGGCTCGGCCGGAAAGACATCCGTGCGGCGGGGCTCCTGGTTCCCACCGGAGGACATCCTGGCCCAGATCCGGGCGGCCCTCGCGAGCGGGCAGCGGATCGACGTCATCACCTTCTCCGGCTCCGGCGAGCCGACCCTCAGCCGCGACATCGGTTTCCTGATACGCGAGATCAAGAGAATGACCTCCATCCCGGTCGCCGTCCTGACCAACGGGACGCTCCTCACGCGCAAGGACGTCCGGCGCGACCTCCTCGCGGCCGACGTCGTCGTGCCCTCCCTCGACGCCGTGCCGGCCGCTCTCTTCCGCCGCGTCAACCGGCCCCACGCCTCGCTCGACAACCGCCGGATCGTCGAGGGCCTCGTCCGCTTCCGCGACGAGTTCCGCGGCGAGATCCGGCTGGAGATCATGCTGATCAAGGGGGTCAACGACTCCCCCGCGGCCATCGAGGCCGTCAAGCGGGCCGTGGCCCGCATCCGCCCCGACCGCATCGAGCTCAACACCGTCGTCCGGCCCCCGGCCGATCCCCGGGCCGGCGCGCTCGGTCCCGCCGCGCTCCGCAGGATCCGCTCGTTCCTCGGTCCCAGGACGGAGATCGTCGCCTCGTTCGCCAAAAGGAAGCAGCCGGCCGCGGCCGG
>JBGSUG010000087.1:0-3066 GCA_041736225.1 Candidatus Aminicenantales bacterium
GGGGCCGGAAGATGTCCCGGACAGGGAGCGGGGCAACGCCGCTGCCCAGGACGAGCAGGTCCTTGCGGACGAGAGGCTTCGGGGCCGGGGCGTCCTGGGCCGCGAAGAGCGAGAGCCCGCCCGCGACGAGAACGGCCGCGGCGAAGATCTTCCTCTTATATCCCATAGTAACCTGCCAGCGTCAGCTTGGCGCTCAGGCGCTCGCCGCCCGAGCCCGTCCTGGGGAAATCGACGGCCTCGATGACCAGGAATTTGGGGAAGGCCTCGAGGACGGCCAGGAGCCTCTTCAAGCCCGCGTACGTACCCGAGTAGGTGAAAGTGACCAGCGTTTTCCGGACCTGTTCCCTCTCCAGATCGGAATAGCCGTAGTTGAGGTCGGTGATGGCCGTCCCGGCCTGGGCGAAGATCTTCTGGATGTCCTGACGCAGGACCTGGACGCCCTCCGACTCGTCGTAGAAATAGCCCGTCCGGAGCTCGGCCAGGTCGCGGCCGGCATCCTCCCAGCGTTTCCATTCTGCCCGGGCCGCGTCGCGTTCCTTGACGGCCCGCTGGGCGGCTTCCTGCGAATGGACCGAGGCCCGGCGCTCCCTCTCCAGGCCGCCCTTGAGCCGGGCGAAGAGGAGCAGGAAGGCGACCAGGACGATGAGCGCCGCCACGCCCAGCCGCAGGAGCGTCCGGCGCTCGCCGTCGTCGAAGAGCTCAAATAGCGCGTTCATAGGTCAGGGACATCTCCGTGATGATCCGGCCGTCCTCGCTTCTCCGGTCGCCGAAGACCTGGATGTTCTTGAAGCCGCGGGCGGTCAGGTTGTTGATGAAGGCGAGCACGTCCTCCAGGCTGCGCGAGGTCACCCGCATGTTCATGGTCACCGCGCCGGACGCGGTGAAGTCCGGGCCGAGGGACGTGATGAAGCTCGGCCCGGGGAGCGCGTTCTCGAGCTCCGTGAGAAGCCCGGTCCAGGAGAACGTCTTCCGCAGGATGATGCCGTTGACGAGGTCGACCCGGGCCCGGCTCGTCCGCTCGGCCTGCTTGATATCGGCGGTCAGACGCTTGACCTCCAGGTCCGCCTCGCTCTGCAGGCGGGTGTTCCCGGCCCGCGTCGCCTTGAGCCGCGACGCCTCGCCGCCGTACTTCAGGGAGACGAACAAGGTCAGGCCGGCCAGGACGACGAGGAGCCCGGCGAAGAGCCGGACGGCCGTGCCGAAGAGGCGCCGGTTGCGGAGCGGCCTCGTGGCCAGGTTCAGATTGAGTATGGAACCGTTGTTCATAGGACCTGTCCCATGAGGGGGGCGAGTACGGCCTTGTGGGCCTCCGTCCACACCTCGGGCGCATCGTAGGCGACCGGCTCGATCGGCAGGGCGATCCTCTCCTTCAAACGCTCCAGCAACGCCGGACGTTCTGCGGCGATGGACGTGCGGAGCCAGATCCTCCCGATCCCCGCGTTCTCCTTGTCCTCGAGGAAGCGGAGGGTGTTCTCCGCCTCCCGGACGATGTTGTCGGCCCGCTCCTCGATCCCGTTCTCGCCGGGGGAGCCGACATCCTTCTGGCGGTAGAGGGTCCAGCCGGGATCGGCCGTGGCCAGCAGGGTCAGGCTCTCGTCCTCGAGGTTGAGGAGGAGGCCGGCCCTCGGCTCCTTCCGCCGGACCACATTGACCAGGGCCAGGGTGGGCACGGAGACGACGACCGGCTTGAGCCCCGCTTTTTCGAAGAGGGCCTCGTATTCCCAGACGACCACCTGCCGGGCCATGGCCACGATGACCTTCCGGACGCCCCGTCCCGGCGTCACGGCGTAGTCGATCCGCGCGTCGTCGGGGATGAGAGGCATCAGCTTGCCGATGCGCCAGCGGATGAAGGCGTCCCGCTCCTTTCCGGAGCCCGGGAACGAGTCCACGCCCAGGACGAAGACCCGGACCGACGGCTCGGGGATGAGCAGGGCGGACGAACCGGCGACGAGGCGGAGGCTCTTCTTAGCCTGGGCGATGGCGTCCTCGAGCGCCGCCGGATCGATGACGTTGGGCCGGTCGAAGGACGGGAAGACCGGCCGTTCGCGGAAGGGCAGGACGAAGCCGGCCTTGACCGAGCCGTCGCTGCGGGCCACGCGGATGGCGCTGAGGTGGCCCGGGGCGATCTGGAAGACCGCGTCGGGCAGGAGCCTCTCCGTGAAGTGGGCTTGGATCCGTTCTGCGAGCTTCACCGGTCACTCCACGAAGGTCACTTTGTTCAGGTCCTTGAGGCCGGTCATCCCGGCCAGGACCTTGTCCATGCCGACCTGCCGCAGGAACACCATGCCCTCGGCCTTGGCCCGCTTTTTCACCTCGGACAGGGGGCGCTTTTCCAAGATGAGCTCCCGGATGGGGTCGGACAGCTCGAGGATCTCGGCGATGGCCGTCCGGCCCTGATAGCCGGAGAAGTTGCAGTCGGGGCAGCCCTTGGGCTCGTAGAAGACCGTCTCGGCGTGGCGGGCGGGATCGAGCCCCGATTCGGCCAGCGCCGCGGCACCGTAGCGGACCGGGACCTTGCAGCGGGGGCAGAGCACCCGGACCAGGCGCTGGGCCAGGATGCAGTTGAGGGCCGAGATGAAGCTGTAGGGATCGACCTGCATGTGGAGGAAGCGGCCGATGACGTCGAAGACGTTGTTGGCGTGGACGGTGGTGAAGACGAGGTGGCCGGTCAGGGCGGACTGGATGGCGATCTGGGCCGTCTCCGGGTCGCGGATCTCGCCGACCATGATCTTGTCCGGGTCGTGGCGGAGGATGGACCGCAGGCCCCGGGCGAAGGTCAGCCCCTTCTTCTCGTTGACCGGGATCTGGGTGATGCCGTCGACCTGGTATTCGACGGGGTCCTCAATGGTGACGATCTTGTCCTCGGGCGACCGGATCTCCGTCAGAGCGGCGTAGAGGCTCGTCGTCTTGCCGCTCCCGGTCGGACCCGTGACCAGGACCATGCCGTAAGGCTGGGCGATGTACTTGCGGAACTTCTTCAGGATCTCGTCGGAGAAGCCCAGGACGTCGAGCCGGAGCTCGCGGATGGTCTGGGTGATCATCTCCTTGTCGAGGATGCGGATGACC
>JBGSUG010000094.1:0-4378 GCA_041736225.1 Candidatus Aminicenantales bacterium
GGCCGCGTCGGCGACGACCTCTTCGGCCGGCAGGCGCTCGAGGGCTTCGTACGTGACGGGATCGGCACGCGGCTCGTCCTCGCCACACCCGGCGCGGCCTCGGGCATCGCCCTGATCACCGTGGAAGAGCGGGGGGAGAACAGCATCTCCGTCGCCTCGGGCGCCAACGCGCTTCTGTCCGTCTCGGACGTCGAGGCGGCGGGCCACGCTTTCGCCGCGGCCGACATCGTCCTCCTCCAGCTCGAGTCGCCCCTCCCGGCGGTCGAGGCCGCGGTCCGGATGGCGGGAGAGAGGGGCGTTCCGGTCATCCTCAATCCGGCCCCGGCCCGTCCGCTCGACGACGGCTTGCTCCGCGGCGTCTCCGTGCTGACACCCAACGAGCACGAAGCGGCGATGCTGGAGGGGATCGAGGTCGAGAGCGAGGCCGACATGCGCGAAGCGGCCGCCCGGATCCGGGCCCGAGGTCCGCGGACGGTCGTTATCACCCTCGGAGAGCGCGGCGTCTATGCATCGTCGGAGGGATTCGAAGGGTTCGTCCCCGCCTTCGAGGTGGAACCCGTGGATACGACGGCGGCCGGCGACGTCTTCAACGGCGCCCTGGCCGTGGCCCTGGCCGAAAAGCGGCCGCTCGACGATGCCCTCCGCTTCGCCCAGGCCGCCGCCGCGATCTCCGTCACACGCCCCGGCGCACAGCTCTCAGCCCCGACCCGCGCCGAGATCCTCGCTTTCCTCAAGTAAGGTTCCTCTGGCCCAGACCCTCAGCTTACCTTCTGCTTCATCGGTGTGACGACCATGATGAACGTCAGGATGAGGAAGAGGAAGGTCAGAAGGGGCAGGAGGACCCAGAAGAGCCGGCTGAGCGGGCCCGGTCCCTGCCGGCGCCCCTCCATCACCTCACGGTCCTCGAGAGGTGAGGCGACAACAAGAAGGCCGAGGAGAGTGAGCGACGAAGCGGAGATGATGAACGCGACGGCTGAGGCGATCTCACCGATGCTCCCGTGGACGAAGCCGAACAGGCCCTGGATGAGGCCCATGAGGAGGCTGATGAGACCGGTCATGGCGAAACCGAGCGTCCACGCCCGGGCCCCGGCTCCGGCGCCCACGAACAGGGCCAGCGCGATGGAGCCCCCGAGAACGACAAGGTAGGCCGGCCAGTGGAGCAGGAGCTTGCCGATCGGCAAGACCGCGGACTGCGGCTGCCCTCTGATGATGAAGATGACGGTCAGGACGAGAACGGCGGCGAAGAGGACATAGCCTATGATCCGGTCGGGCGTGATGGCCCTGCCCACGGCATCCGGTCTGTTTCCGGCCCCTGTTGGCGGCCGGGTATCCCTGAGGAGGAGGGCCTTTTCCATGTGGCTTCTGAGCTTCATCTCCGGGATGAGACAGACGACGGCCAGGAAGAGGCCGTAGAGCATGATGATGAGCGAATGGATCATCCGGCCGCTGATGTCCGCGATCCCGCCGCTTTCCCGGCTCAGGGCGATCATGATGTTGAGCGTGCTACCCAGGGCTCCGAGGATCCAGGCGTTGCGCGCGGCCGCCTGCCAGAAATAGGCGGACTTCTCCAGGCTCTCCGTGTCCGTCGCCGAACCGGACGGTTGCCGGAAAGCCGCGGCGATCTCCCGTCCTGTGAAGCCCATGAGGGCCGCTGCGATGGTCCCGAAGACGAGGTAGAAAAGACCCGCGGTGTTCATCAGCCCCGTGAAGAGTCCCGAAGCGGCGACGGCGAAGATGAAGGCGGCCGCGAAAATCCAGCGAACAGCAGCCCTGCCCTTGGCGGTGGTCTTGGCGGATCCGGTCATGGCTTTCTCTCCTTACTTATTCCGGGACTTGGCATTGGACCTTGATCACGGAGATCCGGTCGGCCAGAGAGCTCGAGAATCCTCCTCCCTGGAGAAGAATGCCGGCGGCGAGAAAGAGGATCGAGATGGCGGCCCAGACGGATCGGCGGGAAAGCCAGCTCCACGCCGTATGGCCTCGGCCCGCCGTCTCGACGCCTGTCTTGGCTTCGCGGAAATTCCGGATCTGCTCCCGCATCCCGGCGGCGACGTCGGCCGGGAGGTCGTCGGCGAGGGCCCTTCTCAGGAGTTCGTCCATCGTCTTGGTTTGGGCGTTCTTTTCGGTCATGACGGCTCCTCGTTTTCGCTCGGTTTGGGTCCGCGTCGAAGGCCCGGGAGCTCGCGGGCGAGTCGCCGGGCCAAACCGGCCCGGCCGCGGGCGACGTGGACCCTGACGGTCGGCTCCGCGCAGCCCATCGCCTGGGCAATCTCCTCGTAGGATCGCTCTTCGACGATATGGAGAAGGACCGCCGTCGCCTGCCGCCGGGGCAGACGGCCGATAGCGCCGAGAATGGCGGCCCGCAGGTCCCGGTCCTCGATCCCCTTCGAGGCGGGCGGTGCGGCCTTCTCGGCCTTTTCTTCCGGCCAACCGGCGCTCTCGTGGCGGAGACGCCGCCGCCCCTTTCTCACGGCGTCATAAGCCGAATTGACCGCGATCCTGAGGATCAGAGCCCCCGGGTTGGGATGCCGGGCCACGACACGGCGCTTCCTCCAGATGAGGGCCAGGGCGTCCTGGAGCGCGTCTTCGGCTGCTTCCTTGTGCCGGACGATGCGCCAGATCGAGCGCATCATGCGGCCCTCCAGGGGTCTGACAAGAGCGTCATAATCGAATTCCCGGTCCGCCACAACGGCTGCCCTCTGCGGGATAATGTAATCCAGGGCCGCCGGCGAATCAACGGGGGGGCCGGGCCCGGCGCCTCTCATGTTCCGCGTCCGGTCAGGCCTCGATGGGAGTTACGACCAGGATGACATACTCGAGGAGACGGCTGACCGCCTTTTCGTTGCGGCCGGCCTTGAGCTCGGCCAGGGCCGACTCCAGGAGATGCCGACAGATCTCCAGGGACCGTTCGATGCCCTTCTTGGGGTCGAGCGTTTTCAGCTCCTCGGGGATCTGCCAGGTCTTGCCGCCGCTCACCATCCGGTAGGCGAGGCCGAGATACTGGCGGCCCTTGTCGGAGAAGAGGGTCTCATCATCGAACATCTTGCGGACGGTTTCGATGCGGGCCCGAAAATCGTCCGCATAGTCCGTTGCGGGCACGATCAGGAGCGCGGCCCCCAGAGCGTCGCTCAGGGAGTCCGTGATGGCATCGCGAGAGAAATGGGGGTCCTGGATGACGGAGCGGGCCCGGCCGATCAGGGCTTCCGGGGACTCCTGCGAGCCTCCGAACACGGGGGGCACGGCGAGGAGCAAGGCGAGTCCCATGAGGGCTGTTCGTCGACGGTTTTTCATTGCGGCCTCCTTTGACGGTATGGCGTGTTCGTTCACGCCTACTCAATAACCGTCCGGGAGGCCGCCCGTGCTTACTTGATCATCGACCAAGGGGCCTCTCCCTTTTCCCGGGGTCCTCTCGAGGCGGCGGCCCGACCCATTTGCCCGCTCGATTTTAATCCCGAGGCCCCCCTCCGAGATCTTTGCTTTCTGCCCTCCCAACCAATGCGCTTATCCCAAGAACGGGTGGCGGGGGGATAGTCCCCGTTCGCCTTGAGGCGGAAGGGGTTCCCCACGGGGGGATGGGTGGAGCCGAAGCCGAACGGGGACGCCACCCGACAGGACCCGCTCGAAGAGATAAGCGTCCTACTCGTAGCGGAGGGACTCGATCGGATCCATGTGCGCGGCCTTCTGGGCCGGAAAGATGCCGAAGAACAGGCCGATCGCGGCCGAGACCGAGAGCCCCAGGACGACGGACCAGGGGGAGACGGTCGCCGGAAGCGGCGTTGCGGCGTTGACGACGAGGGCGATGCCGAAGCCGACCAGGACGCCGAGGACGCCGCCGACCCCCGTCAGGAAGATGGCCTCGATGAGGAACTGCTTCAGGATGTCGCCCGACCGGGCCCCGATGGCCTTGCGGTTGCCGATCGCCCGCGTCCGTTCCTGGTCCGAGACGAGCATGATGTTCATGACCCCGATGCCGCCGACGAGCAGGCCGATCGAAGAGATGACGATCATGACCAAGTAAGCCGCCCCGGTCAGCTGGTTGTAGAGGTCGACCATCGAGTCCTGGGTCATGACGGCGAAGTCGTCGGCTTTGCCGTAGGGGACCTTGCGCCGCTGGCGGAGGACGTTGCGGATCTGCTCGATCGCCTCGAGCAGTTCTTCGGAACGGCGCGGGACGGCGATGATCTCCAGCCCGTCCTTCTCGTAGGGGAAGTACTTCATCAGGGTGGTGATGGGCAGGCCGACGAAGTTGTCGCGGCTCTGGCCGAACATCTGGCCGCGCTTGGCCAGGACGCCGACGACCGTGAAGGCCTCGGGGCCGACGCGGATCTCTTTGCCGAGGGGGTTCGTCATCGGGAAAAGGGCGTCGACCAGCTCGGAG
>JBGSUG010000147.1:0-2009 GCA_041736225.1 Candidatus Aminicenantales bacterium
CGCGGGCGACGCGCCCGCCGGCCCGTCGGTGCGCGAGGGGGACGCGGTCGGTGTCCAGCTCATCGGCGGCGACCTCGACCTCTCCGCCGTCGGCACGGCGACCTACGTCGACGGCAGGAAGGTCCTGGCCTTCGGGCACCCGCTCTACAACCTCGGCGCCGTCGAATACGGACTGACCAGGGCGGACGTGATCGCCGTCATGCCCAGCCTGGAGAGCTCCTTCAAGCTGGCCACCGCCGGCCCGGTCATCGGCCGGTTCACCCAGGACCGGACGGCGGGCACCGCCGGCGAGATCGGGGTCATGCCCCGCCTCATCCCGCTTAACATCAGCGTCCGGACCGGCCCCGGCGAGCGCAAGGACTTCAAGCTCAAGCTCGTCGCCGACAAGTTCCTGACGCCGGCCCTCGTCAACCTCGCCGTGTCCGGACTGATCACGGGCGAGCAGCGGAGCCTCGGCGACATCTCCCTCGATTTCGACGCCGAAGTCTTTCTCGACAAGAGCGGCCTCAGCGTCCACCTGGAGGACCTCTTCAGCGGCAGCTACGACAATCCCCCCGTCAGCCTGTCCGGGCTCCTGGCCGCCGTCGTCCACTACCTGATGAACAACGAGTTCAAGGACGTCGGGATCTTCCGAATCGACCTCAACGTCCGGGCGGCCGAGGAGACGCGGCTGGCGACGCTCGAGAAGGTCCTGCTCGACAAGTACGAGGTCTCCCCGGGCGAGCCCATCAAGCTCCAGGCCTTCTACCGGACGCAGAAGGAGGAGAGCCTGATGCAGGAGGTGACGGTCGTCGCCCCGGCCCTGCCGGCCGGGACCGAGTTCCAGCTCCTCGTCGGCGACGCCGCCACGATGCAGCAGGTCGAGCGGGCCCAGTACCGCATCCGGGAGTTCGTGCCGCGGAGCCTCGAGCAGCTCGTCCGCCTGCTCGGCAACCTCCGCAAGAACAACCGCATCTATTTCCGCATCATGGCGACCAAGCCCGGCCTCTTCCTGAAGGGCGAGGAGATGCCCAACCTGCCGCCGACGCTCAAGTCGATGTTCGCCTCGCCCCGGGCCTCGGCGGCCGGACCGACCGAGATCACCCGCTCGACCCTGGCCGAATACCAGCTGCCCGTCGCGCACGTATTCAAGGGCGGGGCGACCATCCCCGTCAGAATCCGGAAGTAGGAGTTCCCGTCATGCGCAAAGTCACCCCGTTCGCCGTCGCCGGGCTCGTCGTCCTGGCCGCCTCGCTCGGGGCCGTCGTCCCCCAAAAGTGGGAACTCCGGACCCGGGAGGATTACCTCAGGGGCAAGTTCGACGGCGTCTCGGTCGCCTACGACGGGACGCTCGCCCTGGCCCCGAAAGAGGAGAAGATCGCCGCGCCGCAGGAAGAGTTCTACCTGTCCGTCCTGGCCCTGGCCGACGGGACGACCTTCCTCGGCACGGGCCACGGCGGCAAGGTCTACCGCATCGGGAAGGACGGGAAGGCCGAGCTCTGGTTCCAAGCCGCCGAGATGGACGTCACGAGTCTCGTTCTCGACCGCAAGGGAACTCTCTACGCCTCGACCTCGCCGAACGGCCGGATCTACAAGATCACGGACAAGGGCAAGGGCGAGCCGTTCTTCGACCCGGCCGAGAAATATGTTTGGGACCTGCTGTTCATGGATTCCGGCGAGCTCTGGGCGGCGGTCGGGGAGAGCGGCGGCATCTACCGCATCTCGCCGCTCGGCGAAGGCGGCATGTTCTTCAAGGCCGCCGAGAACCACATCCTCTGCCTGGAGAGGACGGCCCGCGGGGACGTCGTCGCCGGGAGCGGCGGCAACGGACTCGTCTACAGGATCGGAGCGGACGGCCGCGCTTCGGTCCTGTTCGAGACACCGTACGAGGAGGTCCGGAGCCTGGCCCTCGACCGCGAAGGCCAGATCTACGCCGCGGCCTCCGGCACGACGACGCGGACCCGGAAGGACGAGCGCTCCGACGAGCCGGTCCGGCTCGACGCCGAAGTCTCGATCACGGTCAGCGCCTC
>JBGSUG010000164.1:0-5762 GCA_041736225.1 Candidatus Aminicenantales bacterium
CCGCGCCGGACGCGGGCGGTCCGGTCGCACGTCGACGCCTGCCCGGCCTGCCGCCGCGATCTCGAAGAGCTCCGGGAAGCCCTGGCCCGCATCAAGGCGGCGGCCAAAGAAGAGGCTGTCCCGGACTGGAGCGAAAGCGAATGGAAGGCCCTGATGGTCCGGGCGACTGGGGAAATGCCGGGATCGCGGAAAGAAGAAAGAAGCGTCAACACGCGCGTTGCCTGGCCGCGCTGGGCCGCCGCTTCGGCCGCGGGAGTCCTCGTCGGATTTGTCATCCTCTCGGTGCTTTTCAGGGGTCCGGTGCCCGGCCCGGCGAGGACGGAATCGCCGGACGTTCCTTCGGCGCTCATGGATGCCGGACGGGCACAGGATGTCGTCAGCCTGACCATGGTCTCGCCTGAGACCGGGCTCCAGATCGTTTGGTTCCTCGATAAGAATTTCGATTACAAAGGAGAACAAGAATGAAAAGAACAATGATCGCCCTGCTCGCCCTGGCCTTCTCTCTGGCCGTCGTCGTTCCGGCTTTCGCCGAGGACCCGGCCGGCACACCGGCGCAGGCCCAGAAGGACGAGGCTAAGAACCTGCGCAAGGAGATCGTCAAGCTCAAGTACGTCCGGGCCCAGGACATCCAGAACCTGCTCTTCAACTACGTCAGCCGGGACGGCCTCATCTCGTTCAATCCCAACATGCCTACGGTGCTGTCGGTCAGCGACACCCCCGAGAACGTCGAAAAGATCCTGGCCGCCGTCCGCGAGATCGACGTCAAGACGGCCGACGTCCTCTACACGGTCCAGATCGTCCTGGGCTCGGAGGCCGACGCCGCGACCGACGCCGAGCTCCAATCCGACCCCATCGTCAAGGAGCTCCGCAAACTCCTCCGTTTCAAGGGCTACACGCTTCTCGATGTCACGCTGGTGCGCGCTATCAACAGGGATAGTGCGGCGGTCAAATTCGGTCCAAAGGCCGAATTCGAGCTCGTTCTCAGGCCGGATGTAGCCGGGGACGCCAAGATGCCGGTCATCAAGACCGAAGTAAGGCTCAGACAGATCATCCAGGCTGCGACGCCCGAGACCGCCACGATGAAAGCCGCTCAGCCCATAGTCAACACCCTTATCGAGAGCACGCTCAACATCAAGTCCGGCGACCGGACGGTCGTCGGCGTCAGCAAGCTCGACGGCGGGGACAAGGGCCTCATCCTCATCATATCGGGCAAGGTCGTCGACTAGGAAATTCCCTCCTGCCTTCGAATCGGGGACTCGTCCCTCAGGTCCAGCTGTTCAGAGCAGTCCCGAGCCCCGAGGGACGTGTCCCCGTTCTATTTCCAGCCCTGCTGTCGGCCGTTTTCTTCTTGTTCGTTTTTTCATTTTTGGCCCCAAAAACATTAAAAAACACCCGAAAATTGCGCACTTTTAATGATTAATTTGTTTATTTTCAAAGACATCCCGAGGTCCGACCCCGCACATTCCGACCCCGCACATTGACGGCCCGGGCCATTTTGGTAGAATAAGCCCGACCCAAAGAGATCCCCGGAGAGGAGGCCCCGTGAGACGATCCGCTATGCCCGTCGTTCTCGTTTTCGCCGCCGTCTTTTTCCTCGCCCTCGCCGCGGCCCAGGCCCCCAAGGCCGGCGACGCCGCCCTCGGCACGCGCAAGTACGCCGACTACCAGACGCCGCAGTTCTGCGGCTCGGCCTGCCACACCGACATCTACCGGCAGTGGCAGCAGGCCATGATGTCCCAGGCCTACACCCACCACTGGGACGAGATCGAGTACTTCAAGCTGGCCGTGCCCCACGCCGAGAAGGACCCCGCCGTCGCCGGGGTCAAGGCCGGCTGCAACGGCTGCCACGCGCCGATCGCCTTTCTCGCCGGCGACGTTCCGCCGCCCCTCCCGTCCAAGAACAGCCGGGCCAACGAGTCCGTCTCCTGCGAGGTCTGCCACACGGCGACCGGCTTCGCGGGCGACACGCCCCACAACTTCAACTTCATCTCGTCGCCCGGCAAGACCAAGTACGGCCCCCGCGAGGGCAAGAACTCGCCCGAGCACAACCTGGCCAAGTCCGAGTTCCTCAGCACGGCCGAATTCTGCGGCACCTGCCACAACGAAATGAGCCCCTACAACGTCTGGGTCAAGTCGACCCACCTCGAGTGGAAAGAGGGGCCCTACGCCAAGCAGGGCGTCAAGTGCCAGGACTGCCACATGACCTACGCCCCGGGCAAGTCGGCGGCCATGGGCAACGCCTACCCCGACGTCCGCCAGCACCTCTTCCACGGCGCCCACGACGACGGGAAGGTCCGGGGCACGATCGAGCTCCGCATCCACCCCGACGTCCGCGAGGCCGCGCCCGGCGACCCGGTCAAGTTCACGGTCGCCCTCTTCAACCAGAAGACGGGCCACAAGTTCCCCTCCGGCTCCGTCGAGGACCGCATCGTCTGGATGCACGTCGAGGCCGTCGACGCCAAGGGCACCGTCTACCATCTGCCCGTCGACAAGAAGGGCTTCGCCGGCGAGGAGTACACCATCGGCGCCGACACGCTCGCCTACCAGGACATGGGCATCGCCCTGAACGACGCCGCCTTCATGGGCCTTCAGCGGGACGGCATCCCCGTCGGCGACCGCATCTTCCGCATGGCCTACTTCGATCCGCAAGGGCGGATGACCATGCAGCAGTGGAACACGAAGTCGCTCGGCACGGACTACCGGCTCGGGCCGCGCGAGACCAAGCTCGAGACATGCACCTTCCGGCTCCCCGACGGCGTCGCCATCGGCGAGCTCACGGTCACGGCCGTCCTCAACTATCAGAAACTGGTCAAGCCCGTCGCCGATTTCCTCGGCGTCCCGCCGGACGAGGCCGCGGTCGTCGAGGTCAACCGGCATGCGACAACGGTCACGGTCGTCGACGACGCCCCCTGAGAAAGGAACGCCACGCCATGAAGAACATCCTGCACACCGCCTTCGCCGCCGTGCTGCTCGCCGCGGTCTCCCTCGGCAGCCTCCAGGGTATGCCCGCCTTCGCCCGCAAGTACAGCATGAGCTGCAAGACCTGCCACGCGCCCTTCCCCAAGCTCAAGCCCTACGGCGAGGAATTCGCCGCGAACGGGTTCGTCATCAAGGACAAGGACACGCCCCGCGACACGATCGACACCGGCGACGCCTCCCTGTCCCTCCTCCGGAACCTCCCCATCGCCCTGCGCCTCGAGGGCTTCCTGGCCTGGAACAACGGCAACGTCCGCCGGGCGGAGTTCCTCGCGCCCTACCTCCTGAAGTTCCTCTCGGGCGGGGCCATCACCAAGGACATCGCCTACTACTTCTACTTCTTCTTCAGCGAGCGGGGCGAGGTCGCCGGGATCGAGGACGCCTTCGTCATGTTCAACAACCTGTTCCACGGCGAGCTCGACCTCTATGTCGGCCAGTTCCAGATCTCGGACCCGCTCTTCAAGCGCGAGATCCGCCTGCCCTTCGAGGACTACCAGATCTACCGGGCGGCGCCCGGCGACTCCGGGCTCGACCTGACCTACGACCGCGGCGTCATGATGACCTACGGCTTCCCGACCGGCACCGACGTCACCCTCGAGGTCCTCAACGGCTCGGGCATCGGCGAGGCCAACGTCTTCCGCGGCTTCGACGACGACCCCTACAAGAACGTCCTCCTCCGCGTCTCCCAGGAGGTGGCCCCGGCCTTCCGCGTCGGCGCCTTCGGCTTCCTGGGCAAGGAGAGGCCCGACGAGACCGTCAATTCGGTCACGATGTTCGGCGGCGACGCGACGCTCTCGGTCAAGCCCTTCGAGCTCAACGTCCAGTACGTCGAGCGGCGCGACACCAACCCGTACTTCGCCACCGTCCTGCCCGTCGAGAAGGTCATGACCCGGGGCGCCTTCGCAGAGCTCGTCTACCTGCCCAAGGGGGACGACAGCCGCTGGTACGGGGCCGGGCTTTTCAACTGGGTGGATTCAGACCAGCTCGACCTGCGCTACTCCGCGGCCACGGCCCACGTCGGCTATCTCCTCCGGCGGAACGTCCGGGTGACGGCCGAGGCGACGTACGCCTTCCGCGGGCTTTACGGGGAATACCTGAGGTTGGGGACGGGCCTGATCTTCGGCTTCTAAAGCTTTTCGAGGCTCTCGAGCCGGGCGGCGGCGTTCCGGAAGCCGGGATTCCAGTCGCGGATCTCGCGGTAGAGCGCCGCGGCGCCGGCCCGGTCGTCGGATGCCTCCAGGATCTCCGCGAGCTCGTAGACGAGGGCGAAATACGGATCGGTGCCCGATCGGGTTTCGGCCATGGCCGTCTTCATCCATTTCCCAGCCTCGTCGAAATTCCGCTTCTGCCGGAAGCACTGGCTGATGAGGGTGTAGCTCTCGACGGCCAGCTTCTTGTCCTCGGCCGCGCGGGTCAGCTCCTCGACCGCTTCGACGGTCAGGCCCTGGCTCATGAAGGCCAGCCCGAGCTGGTAATGGGTCTCGGCATCCGGGGCGCCGCCCCGCGTCTTGAGGTCCTTGCGGAAATCGGCGACGATCCCCGTGAGCTCCCGTTCGAGCGGCGAAGCCTCGCCCCGGAGCTGGCGGTCCCGGATCGCGGCGATCCAGCGCAGCTCCTCGGCCAGCGCCCGCGCGAGGTCGTAGTAGGTCCGCTCGACGGGGCTCTCGCTGACGAAGGGGATGATGTCCGTCTCGGCGAAGATGTCGGCGGTGCTGATCTTCTCGCCTTCAAGGACGTCGTTCTTAAAGGGGCTAGCCGGCTTTCTCGGCTCGGGCGCGACCGGCGCGGGCCCCTTCGTCTCGACCTCGATGGCTTCGGCCGGCTTGGCCGCGGCCTTCTCGACGGCTTTCTTGTCTCCCGCCTTTTTCCCGGCCGCCTTCTCCCTGATCTGCGCCTCGAGAAGCGTGGTCTTCTCGACGCGGCGGCGGATCTCGTCCTCGTCCATGTGCGTCCGGACCTCGTCGATGACGGCGATCTTCCTTACGATCTGGGGGTCCTCCGGGTAGCGGAAGCGGAGGTTCTCGAGGAGCCGGCGGGCGATCCGGACGAGGCCCTGCTGGAGGTAGAGGTCGGCCTGGTCCATGACTTCGCGGATCGCCTCGCGATCCTTGTCCGAGAGCCCGGGCGTCTCATCCCGGACCTCTTCGACGACGAGGCCCATCTCCTTGCGCAGTGCCTGGGCCTCCCGGACGAGGTCGGCGTCGTCGGGCCGCAGCTCGACGAGCTCGTTGTAGACCCCGACCATCCGCTCCTTCTCGCCGATCTTGCGCAGCTCGTCGATGATGGCCCGGTCCACCACCTCGAGCTTCTTGACCTCTTTGTTCGACCGGTAGATGAGGGCCAGGCGCTCCAGGGCCGGCAGGTGGGGTTTCTGGCTCTCCAGGATGAGCCCGAGCAGGCCGATGGCCTTCTCGTCCTTGTGCTTCTTGACCAGGTTGTTGATCAGGGGCTCGAAGAGCTCGTAGGCCTGGTCGAGCTTGTCCTTGAGGATCTGGATCCGTCCGAGCTTGATGCGGGCGTTGACGTTGAGGGGGTGGCCGGTGACGATCCGGGTGAAGATCTCCTCCGCCTTCTTCGTCTCCCCGGCTTCGAAGTGGATGTTGCCGAGGATGTTGAGGAGCTGGACGCTGTCGGGGGCCGCGGCCACCTCTCCCTCCAGGAGCGCGATGGCCCGGCCGGGCTGCCCCTGTTTCTTGAAGACCTCGACCAATCCGGCCAGGGTGCGGACGTCCCCCGGCCGGACGGTCAGGGCCTCGCGGAGGACCGCCTCGGCGGCCTCGAACTGG
>JBGSUG010000176.1:0-9213 GCA_041736225.1 Candidatus Aminicenantales bacterium
GGGCGGGCGCGGCGGCCTGGGCCTGCGGGGCCCGTGGGGCCTCGGCGACGAGAACAGCCGCGAGCATCGCGGCGAAAACGACGACGGGGATGAAACGCGAGGAGAACCGGCGGGGTTTGATCATGGGGCCTCCAATTCGGGGACACGACGCTCATTTACGGATTCGTCGGATCCCGATTCAAGAAGAACGTCGAGCACCAATAGCCATTTCATTAGGGGCACAATACCAATTTCCGAATTTCCGGGCAAGCCGCCCGCCTATTTTGTTATAATCCGGGCAACATTCGAATGGAGGCCCGCCCATGAAGCCGAAAGTCCTCGCCGCCGCCCTCGCTTTCACCCTCGCTCTCGCTCCGGCCTTTTCCCCCGCCGTCGAGCCCCGCGTCGTCCTCACTCCCAAACCCGGGCCGGCCCCGCGCATCAACGGCACCCGGGTCTTCGGCGTCCGGCCCGGCTCGCCCTTCCTCTTCACCATCCCCGCGACTGGCGACCGTCCGATGACCTACGGCGTCGAAAGCCTGCCCGAGGGGCTCATGCTCGACACGGCCACCGGGCGGATCACGGGCTCGATCGCCACTCCCGGCACCTACAACGTCACCTTCACCGCCACCAACGCCCGCGGCACGGCCGCGCTCCCCTTCAAGATCGTCTGCGGCCCGACCCTCGCCCTCACCCCGCACATGGGCTGGAACAGCTGGTACGTCTGGGAGAACCGCGTCAGCGACGCGATCATGCGCGCCGCCGCCGACGCCATGGTCTCGAGCGGCATGGCGGACCACGGCTACATGTACGTCAACATCGACGACTGCTGGTCGGTCCGGCCCGAATCCGACGACCCCGGCCGACGCGGCGAGCCCCGCGACCCGGGCGGCATGATCAACGCCAACGGTTATTTCCCCGACATGAAAGCCATGACCGGCTATATCCATGGGAAGGGCCTCAAGGCCGGCATCTACACTTCGCCCGGTCCGAGGACCTGCGCCGGTTTCACCGCCGCCTGGCAGCACGAGGAGCTCGACGTCCGCCGCTATGTCGAGTGGGGCTTCGATTTCCTGAAGTATGATTGGTGCTCCTACGGCGACACAGCCGACGAGAAGAGCCTCGACGACCTCCAGCGTCCCTACCGCCTCATCAGCGGCATCCTGGCCGACCAACCCCGCGACATCATCCTCAACCTCTGCCAGTACGGCATGGGCAAGGTCTGGGAGTGGGGCCGCTCGGTCGGGGGCCACAGCTGGCGCACCGCCGGCGACCTCGGGCACGACGTCGTCGGCAACCTCTTCCGCGACGGTTTCGACGTCTATTCCGAGAACGAGCTCCACCGCTACGGCGGCCCGGGCGGCTGGAACGACCCCGACTATCTGCTCATCGGCATCCTCAGCTCCGCTTTCGTCACCGACAAGGAGGGCGGCAACGAGGCTTCGCCGCTCTCGCCCAACGAGCAGTACACCCATGTCTCGCTCTGGTCGCTCGTCGCGGCCCCGCTCATCTTCAGCGGCGACATCACCCGTCTCGACGACTTCACCCTGGGCCTCCTCACCAACGACGAGATCATCGAGGTCGACCAGGACCCGCTCGGCAAACCCGGCAAGCGCGCCGCGAAGACCGGCGACCTCGAGGTCTGGGTCCGCGAGATGGAGGACGGCTCGAAAGCGGTCGGGCTCTTCAACCGGGGCGACCGTCTGGCGACGGTCACGGCGTCATGGGCCGATCTCGGCCTCTCGGGCCCGCAAAAGGTCCGGGACCTCTGGCGCCAGAAGGACCTCGGCGTCCATGACGGCGCGTTCGAGGCCTACGTCGCCCGTCACGGCGTCGTCATGATCAGGGTTTGGCCCACTCAATGAATCTCAAAGGCCGGCGCCGATAGGATAAATGTCGCTCACGCGGACGGGCAGCCGGCCGGCCGGCACGAGCTCGCCCTTGAGCGCCTTGACGAACGAGTCGAAGTAGACCGCCTGGTTCCCGAACCAGCCCCGCTCGCCGTAGCCGACGAGGAAGGTACCGACCTCCGGGATCTTGCGGATGAGCTGTGGATTGCCGTAGGACATGGCCACGACGGCCTTCGGCTTCGCCGCGATGACCTTTTTCAGGAAGGCCAGGTCGCCGTCGCGGAACGGCGCCGCATCGCCCATCCGATTCCGGGCGACGAAGAGCGACAGCACTACCAGGTCGGACTCCCCGACCGCCTTCCACACCGTCTCGTAGTAAGCCGAATCTGCGTCCGGTCGAAGCGTGAAGCTCCGCGTCCCGGGGAACGCCGCTGCGAGCTTCGCCGCAAGCAGCCCCGGCGCGGGGTCTTCGACCGCCTTCTGAACGGCGATGTTGACTATCTTCGGCGCGGCTCCCGCCGCTCCCGTCGCGACCGGCACGGCCCCATCGTTCTCGAGCATCGTCAGCGACCTGTCGGCGACTTCCTGGACGAGGGCCTGGTGGGCCGCCGTCCCGACGAACTCGCCGACCCGGGCTTCGTCCACGTAACGGTGCTTGTAGAGCCCGAGCCGGGCCTTGAGCGTCAGGACCTTGCGCGCGGCCTCGTCGACGCGGCTCTCCGGGATGCGCCCCGACCTCACCGCGGCCGCCAGCGCGGCGATCGTCGCGACCGGGTCCTTGGGCTTGAGAATGACGTCGTGCCCGGCCTCAAAGGCCCGGACCGCGACCTCTTCCGCGCCGAACCGCGCGGCGACGTGGTCGTACCACAGGTCGTCCGACGTAACGACGCCCCGGAAGCCGAGCTTGCCCTTGAGCCAGCCCGTGACGAGTTTCCCCTCCACGCTCGCCGGCAGGTCCGAGCCGTCCGTGACCGACGGCACGGCGATGTGTTCGGTCATGACGAAGTCGACGCCGGCATCGATGCCTTGCTTGAAGGCCCGGAACTCCTGGGACTCGACCTCGGCCGCGGGCTTGTCGATCCAGGCCCAGCCGGGGTTCTGTGGCATGTTCGCGACGTCGCCCCGTCCCGGGAAATGTTTGGCCGAGGTCAGCATGCCGTTCTCATGGTAGCCGCGCACGTAGGCCCGGACCATGCGGCCGAGGAGGTCGAGGTCGCCACCGAACGAACGGACGCTCTCGGCCGGGTTGTCGGGGTCCCAAGCGATGTCGCAGACCGGCGTGTAGGTCAGGTGGACGCCCATAGCCCGGCCTTCGACGGCCGCAGCCGACGCGGCCCGGAACATCAGGTCCTCCGAGCCGGCCGCGGCGAAGCCCATGTTGGCCGGGTACTCGCTCGCGCCGGCGACCTGCTGGCCCGGCCCGCCTTCGAAGTCGGCCGAGATGAGAAGCGGGATCCCGGCGGCCTGCTGCAGACGGTTGAGGAGATGGGCGACGTCGCGCGGCGTCCCGCCGTAGAGGACGAACATGCCGAGGCCGTGGTCGCGGGCCAGGGCGAGCCAGCGCTCGAGCCGCGGGTCGCCCTCCGGGATGTAGCCGCCCGCGATGTCCGCGGTGACGATCTGGGCGATCTTCCGTTCCAGTGTCAGCCCGGCCAGTGTATTCGTCGCCCACTCGGCTGCCTCGTCCGAAAGGTCCATCGCGAGACTCGGGGCCGGCGCCGCCTCGCCCAATACCCCGGCCTTTTCGGCAGGCACGAACAACCGCACGAACAGGAACGGCAGCGCCGCGATCACCGCCATGATGAAGATGTACAGCGGAGCCGACCGCTTGATCTTCTTGAAGGGGTCGGACCTAACCATCTCGTTGTTTTCGCTCAAGTTATCTCTCCAATATGCGCAATTTCAGGGCTATTTTCGATGTTTTTACACCCAAAAATCGCAAAATTGGGGACGCGTATCCAGGGTACATGTCCCCGGTCATTCCGGTTTTTTCACAGTTGCCGTTCAAATATAAGCTCCACCAGGTCCATCCCCATCCCCTTCGACCGCGGGTCCGTCCCCACGAGGTGCAGGTAGACGATGTTGTCCCCCTTACCCATCTCGAAAACGCCGAGCTCGGCGGGCTCGCCCACCGCCCGCTCCGCCGCGTAGAGGTTCACCGCCTGCCCCGCCGGCCGGTCGCGCTCGAAGATCCTCACCATCCCCTGGTCGGGCCCGAGGATCGCCTTGACCGAGATCCGATAGCGCCCCGCCTCGGGCAGGCCGCAGACGAACGCGACGTGGTGCGGGCCGAAGACGTCCTCGCCGCTCGTCCTCATCGAGAAGTGGCGCACCCGATCTTTCCCGACGGCCGACGACCCTTTCGTCCACACCGCGTTCTGGAGCGACGTCGTGTGGATGGGCACGTTCCAGCCGGGGACGAAGACGACCCTGTCGAGCGCCCCGACACGCCGCTCAGCCGCGGGCCGCACCGGTTCCAGCCCCGCCGGCGCGTCCTGGGCATAGAAGAAGACGACGCTCGCGTAATCCGTCGGAACGGCGTTCCCCTCGGGGCCGTGTTCGATGGTGAAGTCGATCGATGTCGAGAAAGCATAAGTGTCGGTCAGGAAGAACCGGTAGCCGCCCGTCCGGGCCAGCGGCTTCACGTAATCGAGACAGCCGCTGAGCGGAAGCGACGTGCGCATCTCCCACCGTCCCGGGACATCGTACCAGCCGCCGTTGTAGGAGTCCTCGCTGCCCGTCCCTGGCACGGCCAGCTCGCCGTCGATGACGACGCGGTCGTCGCCCTCGAAAAAGATCGTCCCCCCCGACTCGAGCCCCTGGGCCTGGAGGATGACGCCGACGACGTGGCCGCGTCCTTCCGTCCGCAGATACGTAAACGGCCGTCCTTCCACGCACGGGTTCTCGCGGCGCCACCTGGCATAGAAACGTCCCTCGTCCGCCCTCTTCCCCGCGTTCGCCGTGACGACCGTGGCCTCGACCTCGACGGCCGCCCCGCCGCTCCGCTCCGACACGAGCTCGATCCGCGCCGAACGCCCGTACGGCATGGGGAAGTAGATGTAGTTCGCGCCGTCGTCCGCCGTGCCGAGCATGAGCGACCTCACCGCCGGCTCGCCGAAGCTGTAGCCGAAGAGATCGCCGACCGGGCTATCGACGGCCGGTTCGGCCGCGCCGTCCCAATACGCCCGTAGGAGAATGTCGCGCTCAGCGCCCGCGAAGGTCGCGGCCGGGCCGAGCCTCAGCCCGACGATCCGCCCGGCCTTTCTGCTCTCGAATATCGTCGCTTTCGCGCCCGGCGGCAGCGTCGCCCGCGCCGTCTTCGTCTCGACCTTCGCTCCCGCGGGGACGAGGACATCGGATATGTCCGTCCCGGTCCGCGCCAAGAGCGCGGCGGCCTTACCGACCCGGGCCATGAACTCGGGCGACGGCGGGTCCTCGTAGGTCGCCACCTCGACGCCCTCCGGATAAACCGCGTAATTGATGTCGTAGAACTGGAACGACTCCGCCCGCAGGAAGATCTTGCACGAGCGGCGGTAGGTCAACGGCACGTAGCACGTGTATCCGCCGACGCCCGACCCGACGAGCGGGGCGACGAACGGCGGCCGCGTCCCGTCGAAGAGCTCGTTGACCTTCAGGCTGAGCCTCGGCGCCGCCTCGCCATCGAAATAGAACTCCACGACGTCGTCGGTCGGCGTGGGCGTGTGGATGCGCGTGATCGCGCCCGGGCCCTCGAGGTCGGCCAGTACAAGCCCGCCCGGCTCTTTGCGGACGAACGAGTACTTGCCGCTGAAGCCGTCGTCGTTGCCGCCCGTCCGGTCGTAGCTCGAGACGAGCCCGACCCGGACCGACCGCCTGAACCGCGGCAGCAGGTCGAGCCGCGCCAGCTCGTCGATCCCGACGGCTGCTGTATATGTAGCGCTGACCACGCCGGGGGCCACGGCTCCCGCCCCTTGCGACCTCGCCCGCCCCGCCGCCGCCGGCCCTTCCGCCTTCCTCCCGCAGGAGATCGAAACGAATATGACGACGACCGCAAGGGCCGCCGCCCGTGAGCTTCTTTTCATGACTCTCCTCCCGCACTCTCCGCACACGGTCAGGACAAGTTGACTTAATATGGCCCCCTTACGGCCCGGCCGTCAAGCCGAAAGGTCTTTTTGACGGAATCTTAACATCCTTTTGACAACTCCCGCCCGGCGCGGTCCGATGATGGGAGCGCAAGTAATCAGCCAATGACGAACGCGACAGGGGGAGTCGAATGAACACACTGACCACGATCGCCCCGGCCCTAATCTTGAGCATAGGCCTCGCCCTCAACCCGGCCGCACCCGGCGTCCGGCCCACCGCTCCCGGCCTCCGGCCCGCGCCCCCCCCGGCGCCCCTCCAGTTCCAACCCAAGCCGCTCCTCGCCGCGGCGGAGGTCTCCGGTCTCAACGTCGGCGTCTGGGCCTTCGTGCACTACTTCGGCAACGCCTTCTACTCCTACATCAGCTGGGATACGATCCGCGACAATTTCCGCGACGGCTGGGAATGGGACCGCAGCCAGTATGCCGTCAATTTCTACCACCATCCCTATCACGGCTACCTCTACTACAGCGCCGGCCGGGCCAACGGCCTGGGCTACTGGGGCTCGTCCCTCTGTGCCTTAGGCGGCAGCCTGATGTGGGAGATGACGATGGAGAAGTACCGCCCCAGCATCAACGACCTGATCACCACGTCGCTCGGCGGCATCGCCATCGGCGAGGTCGGCTACCGTTTCTCCGCGCTCGTCCGCAAAAAGGGCTCTCGCGGGCTCGACCGCATCTGGCGCGAAACCGTCGGAACCGTCCTCGATCCCGTCGGCGGGGCCAACCGGCTCCTCAACGGGCGGAAGGACAACGAGCCCTGGCTGCCCGGTAGCCCCGACGCCGGCCGCATCCTCGAGGGGTACCTCGTTCTGACCGGACCGGTCGTCGTCCGCAGCTCGGACCTCACCGGCACCCGGGCAGCGCCCATCCTCGGGTTCACCCTCCGCTACGGCGATCCGGCCGGCTCAGGCTGGACGGGACGGCCTTTCGACGTGTTCACGGTCGCGGGGCGTCTCCGCTGGGGACCCGACAGGCCGCACCTGTCGCTTTCCATCAGCGGCGCCGTCCTCGGCAAGCCCATGGCCGGAAGCCGCGGCGCCACGCACTTCCTCGGTCTCTACCATCAATACGAATACTACGGCTTCGACACGATGCGCGTCTGCGGCACATCGTTCACGGCCGGCTGGACCTCGAGCTTCCGGCCCGGCCGCGACACGCGCCTGACGGCTTCGGCCCGGTTGGGTTGGCTCGGCTTCGGCAGCTCCGACGATTTCGCCAACGTGCCGGGCGAACGCCGCAACTACAACCTCGCGACGGGAGCAGCCGCAGCCGTCGACCTGGCCGTCGCGGTCAAAGGCTACGAGTTCTTCTCGGCGCTCTGGCGCCACTACACCCTTTTCAATCTGGACGTCGTCGGCAGCCGGGTCGGCCGGGAACACTGGGACATCCTCCAGGGCCAGGTGAGCGTGCCCATCGTGAGCCGGATCGGCCTCGGCTTCGCGGCCGAGTACTGCGGCCGCAATTACGTCTTCAAGGTCGACGAACCGGGCAGCCGGCACCTCCTCGAGGCCCGGGTTTTCGCGACCTGGCAGTTCTAGGACGTAGGACCGCGATGAAGATCCATAAAATCGAAGCGCTGGGAACGGGTTTATTGCTCGCGGGGCTCCTCGCGATGCCGGCGCAGGCGGCGTCCAGCGCGGATCTGAACGCGCGGAGGTGCGTCGCCGTCGTCCTCGATCTCGGCTCGGTCTCCTTCGGCGAGAGCGGCTTCGGCCGCGGCCTGAGATACGGCGGCGGCGCCTTCTTCCGGACGGGGAAGCACGCCGGCGTCGAGATCGTGGTGGAGCGGTTCGACGTGCCCGTAGCCGCGGGAACGGCCGCGACCGATGAGTGGACGGCCGGCCTGGCCGCGGGCCGGATGGAAACGACCGCGCTCCTCATCAATCAGCACTGGTACATCCTGAGCCACGGCCGGATCCTCCCTTATGCCCTCGTGGGGATCGGGTTCTCGTTCATCGGCTACGCCCCCGACGCGCCTCCCCCGGACGGCATCGAGAGGGACTTCGTCGACCGCATCGCCCTTCAGCTCGGCGCCGGGATCGACTATCGCCTGACTTCGCGACTGGCAGCTTGCGCCAAAGTCCGCTGCAACCTGGCCAAGACATGGGTGGAGAAACTGCCCCGGACGGCGCCCATCCGCGACACCGATCCGCTCGCCCAGAACATGCTCGAGCTTTACGGCCTCGGGCTGTCCTTCGGCCTCAAGTTCGCCTTCTGAGCTTTTTAATTCGGAAATTGGTATTGTGTCCCCGATTTGAGCTCGGGGTAGTGGTCGAGGATGCGCATGACGGCCTCGGCCGCGGCGCCGTTGCCCCAATCGTAGATCGTGAAGACGCCCATGCCCTCGCCCTCGGGGCTCGTCCGCCCGCCGTGGCCGTAGTTCTCCATTGTGAAGCCATAATCGGCCGGCCCGAACCACGGGTAGACCTTCTCCCACATGGCCTTGACCTTCGGGTTCTCCGGGCAGTACATCATGACGAAGCCCGCCTTCAGCGCGGCGATCCCCCGCTCGCGGTAAGCCGGCTCGCCCGTCTCCTTGGCGTAATCGAGGAAGAGCTCGGCGAAGAGCGTCTCGCGCGAATCGTTCCACTCCCCGTCCGCGTTCATCACCCCGAACCCGCCGAGCGCCGGGACGTGGATGAACGGCGGTTGCCAGACCTGCTGGGCCATCGACAGCTCGTCGAGCGTCCGCCGTCCCCATTCGAGGTAGAGCCCGCGCCCTGTCGCCCGCCAGGCAGCGAGCAGCGCTTCCGCGGTCCAGAACATCGACAGCGTGTTCTGCTTGTGCATGGCGTTGCGTTCGACCTTGCGGTCGAGATACCTGTCGCGCCCCCAGCCGCAGCACGACCAGTAGGTCTCGAAGTCGAGCCAGCGGCCCTGCGGCACGATCTCCGCGAGAACGGCGTCGACGGCCTTTATCGCCGCGGCCCGGTACTTCGCGTCGCCCGTCACGTCGGCGAGCTTCAGCAGGAACGTCGCGCTCAGGCTCGACTCCGGGGTCCGGTTCATCACCGGCCCGGGCGCGTGCGTCTCCGGATGGAGCCAGCCGGGGAAGAAGCCGCGCGCGTCCTGGAGCGTGAGCAGGCGCTCGCCGTAGGTTCGCGCGTAGGCGACGAGCCGCGCATCCTTCTCGAGCTCGTCGTACCAGCGCAGCATGACGAGCGCCGTTCCGCTCATGTCCAGGACATGGTACCAGTCGGAAGTGATGCCGTGTTCGACGGGCGTCCGGTCCGAGTTCGACCAGCGCGCCTCGCTCCAGCCCC
>JBGSUG010000200.1:0-14545 GCA_041736225.1 Candidatus Aminicenantales bacterium
GCCCGGGCCGTCGGCCGGCTCACCGGCGGCCGCGGCCGGCTCATCATGGTCCGGGTCAAAGCCGGGGTCGAGGGGACGGCCAAGCGGGAGGAGGGTTTTCTCACCGCCCTCCGCGCGGAGTTCCCGGGGATCGAGGTCGTCTCGGAGAACCAGTACGGCGGCACGTCGACGGAGACGGCCTACCAGACCATGGAGAACCTGCTGGCCCGGTTCGGGGCCGTCGACGCCGTCTTCACGCCCAACGAATCGACGACCTTCGGCTGTCTCCGGGCCCTGCAGGACCACGGGCTGGCCGGCCGCATCGTCCACGTCGGTTTCGACGCTTCCAAAAAGCTGGTCGAGGCCCTGTCCCAAGGCAGGATCTCGGGGCTCGTGCTCCAGGATCCCTTCGCCATGGGCGAGCAGAGCCTCCGGACCGCCGTGGCCATCCTGCGAGGCGAGCCCTATGAGCAGAGCGTGGCCACAGCCGTCGTCCTGGCCGACCGTGCGAACATGGACGATCCGGACGTCCGCCGGCTCATCCGGCCCGATCTCTCGATCCTCGGGGGCCGGCGGTGAGGACGGGACGACCGACGATCAGGAGGGACCGATGAACGCCATCCGCCGGACTCTCGCCCTCGCCGCCGCCTTGGCCCTCCTCGGACCGGGGTCATCGGCCGCGCCTCGCCCGAAAGAGGAAAGGAAGGAACCCGTGAAGGGACGGCTCCACATCATCTCCTCGAGCCACCAGGACATCGCCTGGATGGACTCGCCCGAAAAGTGCATCGTCTTCCGCGACACGAACTGCATCACCCCGGCCCTGGCCATGATGGCCAAGGACCCGGCCTATTCGTTCACCATGGAGAACATGCTCAATCTAGCCGAGTACCTCGAGCGCCATCCGGAGCGGGCGGAAGAGATCGGCCGGCTGACCCGCGAGGGGCGGATGGAGTGGGGCGCCACCTACAACCAACCCTATGAATCGCTCCTGTCGGGTGAGCAACTCGTGCGCGAGACCTACTTCGGCCGGCTCTGGCTCAGGCGGACCGTGCCCGGCGCCGACGCCAAGGTCTATTTCAATCCCGACGTGCCGGGACGGGCGGCGCAAATGCCGCAGATCCTGGCCAAGGCCGGCATCCCCTACATGGTCATGAGCCGCTATCACGAGGGGTTCTACCGCTGGGCTTCGCCCGACGGCTCTTCGGTCCTGGCCTACTCGCCGGGCCATTACGGCAACGCCGCGGCCTATTTGAACGCGACACCGGCCGAAAGCGCCAAGGCCATCGAGGATAAGCTGGCCAAATGGACGGTCTATTACGCCGGTAGGGGGATGCCCGCCGAATACCCGCTCCTCAACTCGGTCGATTTCTCCCAGCCGACCGATTTCGGCCCGCTCATCCGGCATTGGAACGAGGGGGCGGCGGCGGACGCGGCGAAGCCCCTCATGCAGTATTCCACGGCGCGCCGGTTCTTCGAGGCGTTCGACGTCAAGACGGCCAAGCTCGAGACCGTCACCGGCGAGCGGCCGGGCCTGTGGCTCTACATTCACGGACCGACCCACCACTGGGCCATCTCGGCGGCGCGTGAAGCCGGCCGGCTTTTACCGGCGGCCGAAGCTTTCAGCACGGTCCGGGCCCTGCTCGAGGGAAGCTTCGCCGGATACCCGGCCACGCGGTTGGCCGCCGCGTGGGATGCCGCCATCTACCCCGATCACGGCTGGGGCGGCAAAGAGGGACAGGTCACGGACCGGCTGTTCCGCAAGAAGTACGAGTTCGCCCGGGACGAAGGCCGGGCGGTTCTCCATGACGCCCTGACCGCGATCTCCGGCCGGATCGCCGTCGATCCCGCGAAGGGCGTGCCCGTCGTCGTCTTCAATCCGCTGTCATGGCCTCGGACCGGCCCGGTAAAAGCGGTCGCCCCGTCGTGGGATCCCGCCTGTCATGTCTGTGACGCGGAGGGCCGCCCGGCGCGCCTGCAGGTCAAGCAGGCAAGGGCCTCCGGCTCGGACCTGGACATGGGCAGCGGCCGTTATGTGGCCGCCGGACAGCCGTTCGAGTTCATCGCCGAGGACGTCCCCGCACTCGGCTATAAGACCTATTATCTCCGGAAGGGAGAGCTCACAGATGACGGTCCCGTCCGCGGGACCGTCTCAAGTCCCCCCCCGACGACGTTCGAGACCGACTTCTACCGCGTCACCCTAGCGCCCGGCGGCCTGGCCGCTCTCTACGATAAGGAGCTCGGCCGCGACGTCCTGGATACCCGCAAGTTCCTGGGTTTCGAGGTCTTCACGATGCGCTCGGTCGGCAACGGCGCGGGCGAGTTCGGCCGCGTCCAGCAGCCGACCATGGAGGGCTTCGACAAGTCGAGCCGCCTCAAACCCGCCTGGCATTTCGTCGCCGGGGAATCGGGACCGATCAAGGATGTCTACGCCTTCGAACAGCCTTTCTCCGGCTGCACGCTCCGCGAGAAGCTCATCGTGTACAGGACGATCAAGCGCATCGATTGCGAGGTCTCGCTCCTCGGCTGGGACGGCGATCCCTACCGGGAGTTTCGTCTAGCCGTCCCGGTCGCCGCCGATCCGGGCCGGGTCGCCTACGAGATCCCCCTCGGGGTCCTCGAGGTCGGCTCGGGCGAGGCCAAGGGCACGGGCGGCCCGGCCTACGGGAATCTCGTCTACGACGAGGAGATGAAGGACATCCGGCCGCGGGAGGTCCAGAATTTCCTATATGCCGGGGACGACGCTTTCGGCCTGACGCTGACGACGAGCGTCGCCGTCAACGACTTCCAGGACCCGACGGACGGTCCCGTCGCCTACCCCGTTCTCCAGCCCATCCTGCTGGCCTCGCGGCGGAGTTGCCACGGCGAAGGAAATTGGTACCTCCAGGAAGGCGACCATCATTACCGTTTCTCCGTGACCAGCCACCCCGCCGGCTGGAGGAACGGCTACCGGGCGGGCATAGCAGCCAACGACCCGCTCATCGCTTTGACAGCCCCGGTCGGGGGCCCCGGGGCCGACCTGCCGGGATCACGCAGCTTTCTCCCCTACTCCGGCCCGAACATCGTCTTGTCGGCGATGAAGAAAGCGGAGACCGGCGACTCCGTCGTCCTCCGTCTTTACGACATCGAAGGGAAAGATGCCGAAGCGGGGATCGGACTCTTTGTTCCGCTTCGGACGGCCGTAAGGACGAATATCATCGAGGAGGAGGGCCCGGCTCTCAAGCCTCGCAAAGGCCGGTTCGTTCTCCCGGTCGGCCACCATGCCGTCGAAACGGTGAAGCTCGTTCCCGAAGGAGCGAAGCGCTGAGTCCCGGCGGCCGGACCGCCCTCAATCCTCGCGGATCCGGGTGAGCTCGAAAACGACCGGGTTGTCCGCGTCGGGACAGGGGTGGGTCAACGTGTCGGGGTGGTCTACGGCCCAGGGGAATTCGGCATTGAACATCATGGCGAAGACCTTGGGCATCATGCTGTAGAGGGCGTGGATGCAGATCCGGCCCTCGACGCCGTGATCGGTGAATCGGACGACGTCGCCCGCCTCGTGCCCCAGCTCGCAGGTCCCCTTCTGGCTGACGACCACGGCCCTGACCTCTTTGACCTTCTTGTTCATGCCGGCATTATACGCCGGGACCAGCCCCCTCGAAAAGACACGTGGCCGCCCCGTGAGAATCGGAAGGGGGCCCGAGCGTCCTAGGAATAGGAAATTCAGAACGGGAGGTCCGGAATGAAAACCAAGCTCGGTCAGGAGGAATTCGTCAGGCTGGCCATCACGCGGCTCCGCCTCGAGAACTACAAGGGCATCCACACGGTCTACAGCGGGTTCAACGAGGCCTTCAAGAGCTACTTCGACGGCGCGAACCCCGTCGAGGCGACGGACGAGCTGGCCAAGCAGGGCAAGATCGGGCTCCGCCCGGTCAAGGGCGGGGTCATGCTCTACCTCCCCGGCGAAGGTCCGGAGATGAGCCGTTGCGACATGGCCCTCAAGAAGATGGGCCTGCTCGAGAAACCGGCCTCCAAAGACGTTTAGCCGGGCCGGTTGATTTTCGGCGGCCATCCCTCCATACTCTCCTCCAAAGGAGATTGCCCATGGAGCGATGGACCCGGCGGAAATTCCTCGCGGGGGCCGCCCAGGCGGCCGCGGGCGCGACGGTGTTGGGGACCGCGTGCGGGCCGGACGAAGCGAACGGGTCCGCGGAGGCGGCCTTCGGGGACGGCCGGGAACTCGTAGTCCCGCTCGACGGAACGTGGCTCTTCCGGACGGATCCGGACGGCCGGGGCGAAACCGCCGGCTGGAACGGCGCCGACATCGTCGACGCGAGCGGCTGGGAAGGCGTCTCCGTCCCGTCCACATGGCAGGTCGCTGAAAAGACCGTCGACTACCTGGGTTGCGCCTGGTACCGGCGGGAATTCGCCGCGCCCGTCGCCTGGAAAGGGCTCGTGGTCCGGATCGAGTTCGAAGCCGTCTTTCACACGGCCGAGGTCTTCGTCAACGGCCAAAAGGCCGGAGAGCACGTGGGCAAGGGCTATACGGCCTTCGCCTTCGACATCTCCGGCCTGCTCGCGTTAGGAGCGAGGAACGCGGTCGCTGTCCGGGTCGACAACGCGTTCGCCCCGGCCATGCTGCCGTGGTCGGCCTCCTACGACTGGACGCCGGACGGCGGCATCACCCGGCCGGTCCGCCTCATCGTGACGCCGCCGGTCTACATCGAGCGCCTCTGGGTCGACGCCGTGCCCGAGCTCCCGGCGGGACCGACGGCCCTGAGCGTAACGGCCGTCGTCCGCAATGCCACGGCCAGAGCGGTCCATGTCGGACTGGATTACCTCCTCAAGGAGGAAGCTTCGGGGGCGCCCCTCCAGACGGACGGATCGCCCATCGAGGAGACCGTGCCCGCCGGGACGGCCCGCGAGGTCCGGTTCGCCGATCGTCGCGCGGACGTCCTGTCGAAGCTCTGGCACTTCGACCATCCCCATCTCTATGCCATCGAGGCCTCGATCTCCCGGAACGGCGGGATCCTGCACCGGGCCGAGACGACCTTCGGCGTTCGCAGGATCGAGGTCCATGGCCCGGAGATCTTCCTCAACGGCGAGCCCGTACGGTTGGCCGGCGTCGAGCGCATGGGCGGGAGCCATCCCGGCTTCGGTATGGCCGAACCGGCGTCGTGGATCGAACACGACCACGCCGACATGAAGGAACTCAACGCCGTCCTCACCCGGGTGCACTGGCAGCAGGACCGCCGGGTCCTCGATTATTGCGACCGGCACGGCCTCCTCATCCAGGTCGAGGTGCCGACCTGGGGGCCGGGCACCTTCGCCAAGCCCGGACCCGATGAGATCGAGAGGATCAAGGCGAACGGCCTCGAGCAACTCCGGGAGACGGTCGCCCGCGACCGCAACCACCCCTGCGTCCTCTCCTGGGGGCTTTGCAACGAGGTCGACGGCCAGAACCCGGTCGCCCAGAGCTTCGTCCGGGCCATGCTCTGCGAGGCCAAGGGCCTCGATCCCGGCCGGCTCTGCTCCTACGCCTCCAACTCGCTCCAGGCGACGCCCGAGCGCGACGTGGTCGGAGAAATGGACTTCATCGAGTGGAACGAGTATTACGAGAGCTGGTTCGGCGGAGATGTCGGGACCCTTCAGCGGAACCTCGAAGCCATCCACCGCGCCTTCCCGGACAAGCCCGTCGTCATCTCGGAATACGGCTACTGCGCCTGCACCGCCGACCGGCCCGAGGACGACGCCCGGCGCGCGGAGATCCTGCGGACCCATAACGCGGTCTTCCGTCGGTTTCCCTGGGTCGCCGGGCTCATCTTTTTCGACTACAACGACTACCGCACCCACATCGGCGACAAGGGAACGGGCGTTCTCAAGCAGAGGGTCCACGGCGTCGTCGACGTCTTCGGCGTCCGGAAACCGTCCTTCGAGGCGCTGCGCGAGGAGTCGAGCCCGGTCGAAGCGATCACGGTCCGGACGGACGGAGCGGTCCGGACCGCGGTCGTCCGGACGAGGCGGACCATCCCGGCCTACACCCTGAGAGGGTACACGCTCCGCTGGACGGCCTACGGTAACGGCGCGATCCCGATCGAGAGGGGCGAGTCGCCTCTTCCCGATCTCGCCCCGGGAACGGAGGCTTCGGTCCGCTTCGCCCCGCGCTCGCCGGACGTTCGCGCCGTCCGCATCGAGGTCGTCCGGCCGACGGGTTTTTCCGTCGCGGCCTTGATCGTCTGACCAACGGGCGCCGGCCCGCCGATCAGACCGTCGGCGCGGCCGGCTCGCCGGGCTGCTCTTCCATGTACTGGATGTAGAGGTCGGTCAGGTCCTCGTGGGCCAATTCCCTGGCCGTCTTGAGCATGACCAGCTTGCCCTTGCGCATGAATCCGATCCGGTCGGCGATGAGCTTGGCCCGGAAAATGTCGTGGGTCGACATGAACACGGACTTGCCCGTGTCGCGCATCTGGACGAGGATCTCCAGGAACTCCCGGCCCGACTGCGGATCGAGCCCCGAAGTCGGCTCGTCGAGGAGCACGTTGGGCGCGTCCTTGACCACGGCGATGGCGATGCCGAGCTTCTGGCGCATGCCCTTGGAGAAGTTCTTGATCCGCCGGTCGAACGCCTCCTTCTGGAGGCCGACGCGGCCGAGGACCTCGGCGTAGTCCTTCTTGGCCAGATTCCGCTTCCCGGCCAGCTTGCTGAAGTAGTCGAGGTTCTGGATGGCCGTGAAGTTGCCGTAGAGCATGACGTTCTCGGAGACGAAGGAAACGTGGCGCTTGGCCTGGAGCGGATCCCGGCCGACGTCGACGCCCTCGACGAGGGCCTGGCCCGACGTCGCCGGGATGAAGCCCAGGAACAAATTGATGGTCGTGGTCTTGCCGGCGCCGTTGGCGCCGAACATGCAGAAGATCTCGCCCGGTTCGACCTTGAGGGTCAGGCCGTCGAGGGCCAGTTCTCCGTCTTCGTAGCGCTTGGTCAGTGCGATGGCTTCTAACATGGGGGACTCCTCAGCGGACGTCGTAGCGCAGGAACGAGACGTACGCGCCGACGAAAAAGACGATGATCATGACGGTGAGCAGGGCGAAGTCGGGGACGGTCCGGACGAACGACCGGCTCAGCCATTCCGGCTCGGACGTGTGCTGGGGCATGTCGTCGATCTTGATCTTGGTCTGCTCGCCCGTCTGGAAGTTGATGCTCTCGCCGAGCTTGGAATTGATCCATTTGGTGTAGATGGGCTTGTAAGCCCGGACCGAGGCCAGGAACCGGTCGTACTCGTCGACCCCCGTCCGGGCCAGGGTCATCGAGCCGAAGGTCAGGGCCGAAGCCGGGGAGATCCGGGACAGGTTGACGGCCAGCGATTGCTGGGCCCGCTTCCTCTGCTGGTAGTCGCGCTCGAGCGCGGCGTTGTTCTCGTCGATCTTCGAGGTCAGCTCCTGCTGGTAGTTCTGGATGAACTCGCGGAACTTGTCCTGCCAGGCCTTGGGGTCCTTGGCCGCATCGGCCTGGTTCTTCGTGACCCACTCGCGGGCGCCCTTCTGGCCCTCGGTCTGGACCTGCTGGAGGAAGGCGTCCTTCTTGGCCGTGATCTCGTGGACGGAGGGGATGGGCCGGACTTGCCCGGCGACGATGACGGCCACCTTGGGGATGACCATGACGATGATGACCCAGGCGAAGAGGAGCACGAGGAAGCTCGTCGACGACCGCGACGTCCTTGCCGAGACGAACAGGCCCAGGCTGAAGAAGACCGAGAGGTAGAGGAAGAACATGAGGAAGACGAGGAGCAGGCGGGCCCAATCCTGCCCGCCGAGGGAGATGTCGGGCACGATGACCAGGATGAGCAGGCTCAGCACGAGCGGGACGAGCAGGGGCAGAAGCAGGCTGATGTAGCCGCCGATGGCCTTGCCCAGGATGAGCCGGTCGCGGGGGACCGCGTTCGAGAGGGCCAGCTTCAGGGTGCCCTTTTCCTTTTCGCCGACGATGGCGTCGTAGGTGAAGAGGATGGCGAAGAGGCTGAGGACGATCTTGACGATGAACATGAGGTCGAGCGCGCCGAAGACGGCGAAGACGGGATTGCTGCTGTACTTGGAGTCGACGAGGTTGGGATCGGCGGCGATGTTGACCGGCGCGACCCGGCCGACGGCCTCCTCGATGCCCGTGACGATCGTGCCCAGGACCTGGGGCGGCTTGCTGATCTTGACCCCGATCCCGGCCAGCGTGTTGTAGTTGGGCTGGGTCTCCATGTTCTTTTTGTTGAGGGCCACCGCAGCCGTGTACTCCTTCTTCTCGGCCCGGTAGTTCGAGACGCCGGTGTAGACCGAGAGCAGGATGAGGATGGTGCAGAGCAGGAAGGTGAAGACGAACTTCGGGCTGGTGATGTTGTCCAAGATCTCTTTCTTGATGATGTCCCTGAGCATGCCGGCCTCCTTCGGATAAAGGGCGGATAGGGGGACCCGCGCGCGGGTGCCCGGGGTATTATACGACAAACGGGCCGTCCGGTTCAGAAAAAGGGGAGATATGGACCTCGGGTACAGCCCTCTCGGGCGGTCCCGAGCCGCAAGGGACGTGTCCCCCGGCGATCATCGTCCGGGATCGAGGAAAAGCCCCCAGGCCGCCGGCCGGATAATCGTGGAATCGCTTCGGGATTTCAGGATCCGCACGCGAACCCATTCCGCGGTGACCGTCGGGAAGCGGAGGAGCTTCTTCCAGCCGATGGTCGTGCCCTTGGCGATCTCCCTCCATCCCGTCGTCCCGAGAAGATCGTGGTCCGTCACCGCGCCAGCCCCCTCCCAAGCTTCGATAACGAACGCTTCGATGTGCTGCCCCCGGCCGATATCTTCCATGAGCATGGCGACATTGAAAGCTCTCGCCTCGTCGAGCGTGCATAAGAGGACTGTGCCCCCCCCGCTTTCCGTCTTCGATCCCTCCGTCAGGTTGACGGCGAAGGTCGCCCGGAGCCGATCCCCCAGCTCTTTGAGCCGCCGGGCGTCGTTCTCGGGAATGCGGCCGCGCTTATCGGGCGGGATGTTGAGGAGAAGCTGGGCGTTGCCGCCGACCGAGGTGTAATAGATGTCGAGGAGGTGGTCGAGCGACTTGACCCGGTCGTCCTCCGACGCGTGGTAGAACCAGCCGGGCCGGATGGAGACGTCGACCTGCCCCGGATACCAGATGAGGCGCCCGCCAGGCTTGGCGACCGCGGCGATCCTCTCCATGGAGCCGAGGTCTTTCGCCTGGGCGTCGAGGCGGGCGATCCCGCCGGGGTTCTTCTCGTCGGGCAGGTCGTCGAAGCCGACGACGGGGATGACGCTCCATTCGCTCTCGCGCGTCACACCCTCTTCGTTCCCGATCCAGCGCGCGTCCGGACCCATGATGGAGATGACGGCCCCGGGTTGGAGCTCGCGGATGAGGGCGAAATACCCTGCCCAGTCGTAGACCTGCCGCTTGCCGTTCGGGCCCTCGCCGCAGGCGCCGTCGAACCAGACCTCGGAGATCTCTCCATAAACCGTCAGGAGCTCGCGGAGCTGGTTCTTGAAATGCTCGTTGTAGCGGGGCGAGTCGCCGTAGCTCGGCTCGTGCCGGTCCCAGGGCGAGAGATAGACGCCGAACTTGAGCCCGCCCTTACGGCAGGCCTCGGCCACTTCGCCCACGACGTCGCCCCTGCCGTCCTTCCACGGCGAGCTCTTGACCGAGTGCTCCGTGAAGCGGCTGGGCCAGAGGCAGAAGCCGTCATGGTGCTTGGCCGTGACGATGAGGCCCCGGATCCCCGCCGCCCGGACCGCCTCGACCCACTGGCTCGCATCTAAATCAGTCGGATTGAAAAGCCCGGGATTTTCGGTCCCTTCGCCCCACTCGCGGTCGGTGAACGTGTTCATCCCGAAGTGGACGAAGGCCTGGAACTCGATCGCCTGCCAGGCGATCTGACGTTCATACGGAACGACGCGCGCCGCCTTCGCCCTAAGCTCGTCGAGGGTATCGCCGGGCCCGATCTCGACCGGGCCCGGCGCGGGCGCCTTCGGTCTCGAGCATCCGGCGAGCGAAAAGACGACGAGGAACGCCGCCGCGACGACCCGGCGATGCGTCGTCTTTCCGTGAAGCGCCATGGGCCCCGCCTATTTCATATCCACGCGCGGCACGCTGAAGACACCGTCCGTGATCTCGTGGAGCTTGCCGTCTTCGTCGTAAAGCTTGCCGCTGAACGTTCCCGTGACGATCGAGCCGGGCGGGCCGAAGGCGTCGATCTTGAAGCGGAGGACCATCCCCTCCTTGCCGCTGTCCAGGGTGGCCAGGTATTCGTTGATCTCCTTGCCCTTCTTGTCCTCGGTCGGGACTATTTCATACCAGGAAAAATGCGCCGGCATCTCATCCGAGGAACTGGCTTCATGCAGGCCGACGAGCTTGGCCTCGCTTTTTGCCAACTGGATGTTCAAGTCGACGGTCAGCTCCAGCGGTTCGTCATCAACGCCCGAGGGATCGGCGACACGCTCGACCCTCTCGGCGATGAGCCAGACGTAGCCGTCGTCTTTGTAATACTCCATCCGGCCGTTCTTGAAGGCGAATTCCTTGCCATCGATCCTGTAGCTGACGGAGCCACCCGCTTGGATCCCGTGCATGGCCGACCCGACCAGTACCGCCAGGAAAATCCCGACGATGATCCTCTGCTGGACCCGCATGGCCACCTCCTCTGCCGTCGTTCGGAGGATCGCGGCCGCCGGCCGCAACCCGTCCCAAGGATAGGACATCGGAACGGGCATTTCAAGGGCACGAGCGGGGACGAGCGGGGACACGGCCTGGCGGCACAGGCCCTCCGCCCGGCGTTGACAACGCCCGGGGCGTGAACTATGCTCCCTCGCGGAAAAAAGGACCCCCGTCGTCCCGGACGAAAGGAGCGCGCGATGGCCCCCGTCATCACCCTGAACTTCATCGACTACGCCATCATCGGCGGTTACATCCTGGTCATGGTCCTGGTCGGCTACTCTCTCAAGAAGTACATGAAGACCGGCGAGGACTTCTTCCTTTCGGGCCGGTCCCTTCCCGGCTGGATTACCGGCCTGGCCTTCCTCTCGGCCAACCTGGGCGCCCTCGAGGTCATCGGCATGGTGGCCAACTCGGCCAAATACGGCATCGCCACGGTCCACTTCTACTGGGTCGGGGCCATCCCGGCCATGGTCTTCCTGGGCATCTTCATGATGCCGTTCTACTACGGCAGCCGCGTCCGGACCGTGCCCGAATATCTCAAGCTCCGCTACAACGAGGCGACGCGCGGGCTCAACGCCATCTCCTTCGCGATCATGACGGTCCTCATGAGCGGCATCAGCCTCTACGCCATGGCCCTGCTCTTCAAGATCATGCTCGGCTGGCCGCTCACGCAAAGCATCATCTTCGCTGCGGTCGTCGTCCTCCTCTACGTTTTCTGGGGCGGCCTGTCCTCGTCGATCTACAACGAGGTCATCCAGTTCTTCCTCATCTGGCTCGGCCTCCTGCCGGTCGTCTTCCTCGGCCTCAAGCAGGTCGGCGGCTTCGCCGGGTTCGCGGCCAAGCTCCAGGAGACCCTCCTCCATTCGATCAAATACCTGGGGACGAGCAACAATCCCCTCGGCGTCGACTGGTTCGGCGTCGCCATGGGCCTCGGCTTCGTCCTGTCCTTCGGCTACTGGACGACCGACTTCCTCGTCGTCCAGCGGGCCCTCGCCTCGAAGAACCTCAACTCGGCCCGGATGACCCCGATCATCGCCGCCTTCCCCAAGATGCTCGTGCCCATCATCGTCGTCATCCCCGGGCTCGTCGCCCTGCTCGTCCTGCCCGAGTTCGCCCCGGCCGCTTTGCCCACGGCCGACTACAACTCGGCCCTCATCCTGCTCATGAAGCACTATCTGCCGAACGGCATCCTGGGCCTGGCCATCACCGCCCTCCTCGCGAGCTTCATGTCGGGCATGGCCGGCAACGTCACCGCCTTCAACACGATCTGGACCTACGACATCTACGGCACCTACATCCGCAAGGGCCGGCCCGACGCCCACTATCTGAAAGTGGGGAAATACACCACCGTCATCGGCGTCGCCATCAGCGTCGGCACCGCCTACATCGTCCAGTCCTTCCCGAACCTGATGGACTACATGCAGCTCATCTTCTCCTTCTTCAACGCGCCGCTCTTCGCCACGTTCCTGCTGGGCATGTTCTGGAAGGGGGCCACGGGCTGGGGCGGATTCTGGGGCCTGCTCGTCGGCATCCTGACGGCGGCCGGGCACTACATCCTCTACAAGGCCGGTTTCCTGAACTACCACTCCGACATGGCCGCCAACTTCTACCAGGCCATCTGGGCCTGGTCGGCCGATTTCGTGGTCACCATCGGGGTCAGCCTCTTCACGGCCAAGCGGGACCCGAAGGAGCTCGTGGGCCTCGTCTTCGGCCTGACGCCGAAGCCCAAGGCCGAGGCCCGCTGGTACGCGCGGCCCGCCGTCTGGGGGACCCTGGCCGTCATCGTGGCCGTCGTCCTCAACGTCATCTTCTGGTGATCGGGACCGGAAACCCTAGGAGCGAACCATGAGCGACAGCATCGAACACAAAGACCCGGCGGGGGGGATGCGCCAGGGCCACGTCCTCGACCTCAAGCTCCCGATCGGCTGGCTTCTCGGCTTTTACGGCGTGCTGCTGACGGTGTACGGCCTGGTGACGAAGCCCGAGATGTACGCGATCTCCCTCGGCCTCAACCTGAACCTGATCTGGGGGATCCTGATGATCGCGATCGGCGGCGCATTCCTCTTCACCGCGTACGTGAAGAGGGGCCGGAAGAAAGGCTAGGGCCGGAAGAGAGCGCCGCCCGTCAGTCGCGGTTCTCGCGCAAGCGGATGTAGATGGCCGCGCCGCCGGCCTCCTCGCCCCTCGATTGGACCTCGAAGAGGGCCTGCTGGCTCTTGATGAGCTGCGAGAGCTGCTTGAAGCCGTAGGTCCGGGGGTCGAAGCCGGGGTCGAGCTGGCGCAGGTAGAACCCGATCTCGCCGAGGTTGGCCCAGCCGTCCTCGTGGACGGCCATATCGAAGGCGCCCTTGAGCAGGGGCACGGGATCGTACTTGCCGGCCTTGTCCTCCCGGTCTTCGCGGTCCTCGCGCTCGTCGTGCTCCTCCCGGGTCTCCTTGACGCCGCCCTTCTGCGCCGCCCCGCCCCGTCCCCGACGCCGCGGTTCCCGCGTTTCGCGCTCCCGGCCCCGGGGAACGAGGTTCTCGGTGTAGATGAAGATGTTGCAGCCGTTGACGAAGGCCTTGGGCGTGGAGCGCTTGCCGATGCCCATGACGAAGAAGCCCATCTCCCGGATGCGCGTCGCCAGGCGGGTGTAGTCGCTGTCGCTCGAGACGATGCAGAAGCCGTCGACCAGGTGGCCGTGGAGGATGTCCATGGCGTCGATGATCATGGCGCTGTCGGTGGCGTTCTTGCCGATGGTGTAGCGGAATTGCTGGATGGGTTGGATGGCGCTGTCGTGGAGGGCGTTCTTCCAGCCCGACATGTTGACCGTCGTCCAGTCGCCGTAGATGCGGCGGATGGTCACCAGCCCGTACTTACCCGCCTCGGTCAGGATCTGCCCGATGAGCGAGGGCTGGGCGTTGTCGCCGTCGATGAGCAGGGCGATTTTCCGGGTTTTTTCTTCGATGAACGGCTCGGCCATGGCGGTGTCCTTTCGCGGGGCGGCGATTCCGGCCCCATCTTAACCTATTTGTTACGGGAAATCCACGGGACACGATCCCATTTCAAGAGAAATGGGTCATGTCCCGGATTTCCCGGTCATGTCCCCGTTTTCCGGCCATGACCCGGATGACCCGGGTCTCGTCTCGGCTTCTCAGGCCTCCTCGAGCACCTGCCAACCCAGGGCGTCGGCCAGCCCGTAGACCGGCTCCTTGAGATCGCCGTAGACCGTCACGCGGTGCCAGCCCCAGAGGTCCCACTCGCCGAAGAGCTTCTCGATGTCGCCGACGGGCTCGACGGCGAGCTTGGTCCGGCAGGCCCGGTCGTCGGGCGAGTTGGCCACGGCCTTACCCCGGTGGAAGAGGATGAGCTTGCGCTCCGGCGAGAACTCGACGGTCGTGGTCATGTAGCCCAGGGGCAGGATAGAGCGGACCGCGGCGCCCTGGCGGTCCTCCGAGTGGGTCAGGATCTCGATGGGGTTCGCCGGGCCGCCCGGCCCGAAGGGTTTGTTCGACGCGACGCAGTGGGCGTAGATGATCTGGCGCCGGGCCGTGTCGATGACCGGGTCGGAGATGTAGCCGGGCCGGCCCTGGGTCAGGGCCGTCAGGACCGCCATCGTCGCCGTCGACCGGACGTCGCACTCGCACGCGCCGATGAGCCCTTCGTTGTTGAGCTCGTGGAAGCCGAGGCAGGGGTAGGCGTGGATGTGGCCGCCGTAGAAGCCGCCGAGGCAGTTGACGGTGATGGCGTTCGCGCCGTGCTTCGCCAGGACGGCCTTCTGCCCCAAATACATGGCCGCGGACGTGACCAGGGTCGCCCGGTCGACGCCCTCGATCCGGGCCGCCGTCTTCTGCCAGCGGTCGGCGACGGCCGCCGCTTCATCGGGGTCGGCCGCGGACCAGGCGTCGTTGACCTC
>JBGSUG010000207.1:0-7818 GCA_041736225.1 Candidatus Aminicenantales bacterium
GATCCCCGACCCGGACCTGCCGGGCCAGCTCGACGACACGGGCCGTGAACGCCTCGGCGACCTCGCGCTCGACGTAGACCCGCTCGACCGACCCGCAGCTCTGACCGCAGTTCATGAAGGCCGTCCAGACGGCCCCGCGCGCGGCCCGTTCGAGGTCGGCGTCATCGAGGACGATCATCGGGTCCTTGCCGCCGAGCTCGAGCGTCACGTTGGTCAGGTTCCGGCTGCAGAGCTCCATGATGCGCCGGCCGACGCCGACGCTGCCTGTGAACATGACGGTCTGGACGTCCGGATCGACGACCATGGCCTCGGCCTGGGGTGTCCTGCAGACGACGACGTTGAGGACGCCGGGCGGAAGGCCGGCTTCGGCGAAGATCTCGCCGATCACGAGCGCCGAGAACGGCGTCGCCGTCGAAGGGCGGAGGACGACGGTGTTGCCCGCCGTGAGGGAGCTCATGACGTCGAACATGGGGATGAGGAACGGAAAGTTCCAGGGCGAGATGATGAGGGTCGGCCCGAGCGGATGGAAGTGGTAGGTGGCCGACTTGTTGAGGAACAGCGGCGTGTAATGGCCGTCCCGCTTCGGGCGCAGGAGCCGGCCCATGTTCTCGGCATAAAAGCCGAGGGACTGGAGGGCCCCGAACACCTCGACCGAGAGCGATTCGGGATAGGGGGAGCCCTTCTCCAGGGCGATGAGCCGGGCGATCTCCGTCGCCCGCCGGGCCAGGACGTTCTCGGCCCGCTTGAGGATGGCCCGCTTCTCCCGGGGATCGAGCCAGCGCCAAGCCGGGTAAGCCGCCTTGGCCGCCGCGATGGCCCGTTCGCAGAGCTCCCGCGACGCGACCGAGACCTCGCCCAAGGGCTCGAGGGTGGCCGGGTTCTCGGAGACGAGCCTTTCGCTCGTTTCGACTCGTTCGTCGGCGATGATCAGGCGACCGTCCATGCCCGGCACTCTTCCTTTCCCTTGTTCGGTTCCTTATCCCGCCCTTTCCGCTTCTTCCGCCCGCCGCGCCTTCTCCTTGCCCCGGCCGACGACCAGGGCGATGAGGATGCTCAACCCGTATAGGATGAGCATCGGCACCGCCACGATGCTCTGCGTGACGATGTCCGGAGTGGGCGTGATCACGGCGGCGATGACGAAGACGGCGAGGACGGCGTACTTGAAATTGCGGATCATCCATTTGGCCGTGACGAGGCCCATCTTGGCCAGGAAGAAGATGAGGGTCGGCATCTCGAAGACCAGGGCGATGCCGAGCAGGACCTTCAGGGCGAAGCTGAAGTATTGATCGACGGTGATGACCGCCTGGAAATCCTTCCCGAGGGCCAGGAAGAAGCGGCAGGCCCAGGGGAAGACGATGAAGTAACCGAACAGGGCACCGAGCGAGAAGAAGAAGGTCGTCATCAGGACGAAGGGGACGGCGTATTTCTTCTCCTTCCGGTAGAGCCCGGGCGCTATGAAGTACCAAAGCTGGAGGAAGACGAAGGGCGACATGAAGAACAGCGAGGCCAGGAAGGCCACTTTCATGTAGAGCATGAAGGGCGAGGTCAGCGTGGTGAAGGCCAGCTTGGTCCCCTCGGGCAGGTACTGGGTCACCGGGCGGGCCAGGATCGCGTAGAGCTGCTTGGAGAAGATCCAGCCGGGGATGAAGCCGGCGAAAAGGGCGACGGCCGAATAGAAGAGCCGCTTCCGGAGATCCTCCAGATGCTCGAGGAAGGTCATCTCGTCAGGTGACTTTCGGCCCTTCCCCAATCTCATGTCCTTCGATGTCCTTCTGGATTTCCTTCTTGATGTCCGTGACCCCGGACGTGAGGTCCTTCACGCTCGACTTGAGGTCGTCGACCCCCGTCTGGATGTCCTTGCGGATGTCCTTGAGCTCCGAGGCCTCGATCTCCTCCTCGATGCGGCCCTTGATCTCGTCGGAGGTCTTCTTGAACTCCCGGAGGGCCTTGCCGACGGAGCGCCCGATCTCGGGGAGCTTCTTGGGGCCGAAGACGAGCAGAGCGATGACGAAGATGAGGACGAGTTCCGCCGGCCCGATGCTCCCGAACATGTGAGTCTCGCGGCGGGTATTATAGCACTTCGCCCCCGAAAAGGGGACATGTACCTCCGGTACGTGTCCCCCGTCGGCTCCTTTACTTAGGGGGCGGGGGGTGCTAAAATCGGAGAAACGTGAGGTCTATGAAAAAAACCACCCTTTTCCTCATATGCACGGCCGTTCTGCTCCTGCAGGTCCCGTCCTACGACGAGGACCTCTGGTCGGCCTCCCTGACCAAGGCCCGGACGATCGCCGGCGTCCTCGAGACGAGCTACTTCAAGCCCCTCGGGGAGGAAGAGCTGGCCGTCGCCGCGATCAAGGGCACCCTGGACACGCTCGACCCCCACTCGTATTTCCTCGACCCCTCGAGCTTCTCCCGGATGCGAGAGGACTACACGGGCAAATACTACGGCACGGGCATGCAGATCCAGAAACAGGGCGAGGCCATCGTCGTCATCGCCCCGATCGAGGGCGGGCCGGCCCATCGCCTGGGCATCCTCCCGGGCGACATCATCTCCCATATCGACGGCGAGTCGACCGTGCCGATCTCGAGCTACGACGCCATGCAGAAGCTCCGCGGCACGGAGAAGGGCTCGAAGGTCACCATCACCGTCGTCCGCGAGGGCGAGAAGCCGTTCGATCTGACCATCGCCCGCGAAGAGATCCCGCTCCTGAGCGTCCCGTACTCCTTTCTCCTCGACGGCGGCATCGGCTACATCTATATCCGGAATTTCGGCGACGAGACGCCGCGCGAGCTCGAGGACGCCCTGGTCAAGCTGACCAACGAGGGGATGAAGAGCCTCATCCTCGACCTGCGCCTGAACACCGGCGGGGCCCTGGCCCCGTCCGTCGAGATCTCGGACCTCTTCCTGCCGCGAGGGTCGCTCATCGTCACCATGGACGGCCGCAACTCGAGCTACGACCGGGAGTTCCCGGCTTACCGGGACGACCAGTACGAGAAGCTGCCCCTCGTCATCCTCATCGACCAGGGCACGGCCAGCGCCTCCGAGATCGTCAGCGGGGCGGTCATGGACCACGACCGGGGCCTCATCGTCGGCGAGGATTCCTGGGGCAAGGGACTGGTCCAGACGGTCTTCCCGCTCGCCCCGGACATGGCCGTGGCCCTGACCGTGGCCAAGTACCTGACGCCGAGCGGGCGGTCCATCCAGCGGGACTACAGCCACCTCGACGACTACATGATGAGCAAGCGCGCCCCCGAGGACAGCCGCGAGGTCCGTTACACCGAGCACGGCCGCAAGGTCCTCGGCCAGGGCGGCATCACGCCCGACTACGCCGTCGATTCCCTGCTCAAGCCCTTCACCGGGCGCCTCCGTTTGAGCGGGGCCTTCTTCACCTACGCCCGGCGCCTGGTCCAGCACCAGACCGACCTCGGGCGGAAGTTCTTCTTCCCCCAGGACCCGAAAGACACCGGGGCCGCCGCGGCCGGCAAGATCCAGATCGGGACGACCTTCGTCGTCGACGACGAGGTCGTGGCCGATTTCCGCAAATTCCTCTCGTCCCGCAAGACCGAGTTCGACGAGAAGGCCTTCAGCGACGCCGAGCCGGAGATCCGCCGGGAGCTCGAGCGGGAGATCGCCGGCGCGGTCTGGGGCGTCGACGAGGGCGTCCGGGTGGCGCGCATGACCGATCCCATCGTCAGGAAGGCGATCGAGGTCATGCCCGAAGCGGCCAGGCTCCTCGAGAAATGAAGATCGCGCTCGCCTCCGACCACGCCGGCTACGCGCTCAAGACCGGGGTCGCCGACTATCTCCGCGTCCGCGGCCTGCCCTTCGAAGACCTCGGTTGCGACTCGGGCGAGTCGGTCGACTACGTCGAGTACGGGGCCCGGGGCGCCCGCGCGGTCCTCTCCGGCGCCTGCGACCGGGCCATCCTCATCTGCGGCACCGGCCTGGGCATGGCCATCGTGGCCAACAAGTTCAAGGGCATCCGGGCGACGCCCTGCTGGAACGAGTACACGGCCGAGATGAGCCGCAAGCACAACGACGCGAACTGCCTGACCATGGGCGGCCGGACGCACACGCTCGAACAGGCGCTGGCCATCGTCCGGGTCTGGCTCGAGACCGACTTCGAGGACGGCCGCCACGGCCGGCGGGTCGGGATGGTCCGCGACCTCGAGGACGAGAACTTCAAATAAAGGAACGGTGACATGCCTTCATTCGACGAAAAAGCCCGCGACCTGGCCGCCCGCGTCGAGCGGAACAGCGCCTGGCGCCAGCGGGACTGCTTCAACCTCATTCCCTCGGAATCGACGCCGTCGCTCCTGGTCAAGATGTGCGAGATCGCCGATCCGGCCGGCCGCTACGCCGAACACCGGACGATGAAAGGGGAGGAGGTCTACTTCTACCAGGGCACGGATTTTATCCGCGACGTCGAGGTCGAGGCCCAGCGGGAGATGGCGGCCTACTTCGGCTGCTCCGACATCGAGCTCAGGCCGATCAGCGGCCAGATGGCCAACGAGGTCGTCTTCAAGGGCCTGGTCAAGTTCCTCAACCGCGGCCGGGCCGCAGGTCAGCTCTCGCGCCGGATCCGGCTCGTCTTCAACAACGAGCTCATCTACGGCGGGCACCTCAGCGCCCAGCCCATGGGCGCGCTCTTCAACTACATCGAGGAAGACCCGGCGACCGGAAAGGAACGGGTCGTCAACCTGCCCGTCCGCAAGGACAATCCCTACAAGCCCGACGCCGAGCGGCTGGGGCAGCTCCTCGAATCGCACCGGCCCGAGCTCATCGTCTTCGGCAAGAGCATGTTCCTCTACCGCGAGCCGGTCGCTTTCGTGGCCGACATCGTCAAGGACTGGAAGGACCGCCCGGTCCTGATGTTCGACATGGCCCACGTCCTCGGGCTCTACGGGGCCTTCCAGGCTCCCTTCGCCGAGGGCGCCGACATCGTCACGGGGAGCACGCACAAGACCTTCTTCGGGACCCAGCGCGGCGTCGTCGCCGGCAACATCGCCAAGGGCTCGCCGCTGCGGCCGCTCTGGCCCGAGATCAAGAGCCGGGCCTTCCCCGGATCGACCAGCAACCACCATCTCGGGAGCCTCCTCGGCCTGCTCATGGCCGCCTACGAGATGAACGCGTTCAAGAAGGAGTTCCAGGACCAGGTCCGCGCCAACGCCCGGGCCCTGGCCAAGGCCCTCGCCGCCCACGGCATCCCCGTCGAGGGCGATCCGTCCGACGGCTACACCGAGACCCACCAGGTCATCATCCGGGTCAAGTCCTTCGGCCCCGGCGTGGAGATCGCCCGGCGGCTCGAGACGAACAACGTCCTGACCAACTACCAGGCCCTGCCCGACGACGCCACCTTCCTCGAATCGAGCGGCGTCCGCCTCGGCGTCCAGGAGATGACCCGGTTCGGCATGAAGGAGAAGGACTTCGACGAGCTGGCCGGCCTGATGAGCGACATCATCGTCCGCGACAAGCCGGCCGGGGCCGACGTGGCCCGCTACCGGAAGAACTTCCTGACGATGGGCTACACCCTGCCTCCGGCCGAGGCCCTGCCGCTGGCGGCCCGGATCCTCGAGAGCGTCATCCCCGAGCCCGGCTACGCGGCCGTCTTCGCCGACAACCTCCGCAAGGCCGCGGGAGCCTGAGCGTGAAGGTCCTGGTCGTCGGCTCGGGCGGAAGGGAACACGCGCTGGCCTGGAAGATCGCCCGCAGCCCCCGCGTCGAGAAGGTCTACGTCGCCCCGGGCAACGGCGGGACGCGGCTCGTCGCGGAGAACGTCCCCCTGGCCGACACGGACATCGCCGGGCTCATCGACTTCGCCGGCCGCGAGAAGATCGGCCTGACTGTCGTCGGCCCCGAGGTCCCGCTGACCATGGGCATCGTCGACGAGTTCGAGAAGCGGGGCCTGCGCGTCTTCGGGCCGTCCAAGAAGGCGGCCGAGATCGAGGGCAGCAAGGTCTTCGCCAAGGAGTTCATGGCCCGGCACCGCATCCCCACCGGCCGGTTCAGGGTCGCCGACAGCTTCGACCAGGCCAAGAAGATCCTGGCTTCGGGCGAATTCGCGTTCCCCGTCGTCGTCAAGGCCGACGGCCTGGCGGCGGGCAAGGGGGTCGTCGTCTGCGCCACGCAGAAGAAGGCCGAGGACACGGCCGGCGAGATGCTCGTCCAGAAGAAGTTCGGAGCGGCCGGCCGCCGCATCGTCATCGAGGAGTTCCTGCGCGGCCGCGAGGTCTCGTTCATCGTCGTCTCGGACGGCCTGCGGGTCCAACCCCTGGTCATGGCCATGGACCACAAGGCGGCCTACGACGGCGACAAGGGCCCGAACACGGGCGGCATGGGCGCCATCTCCCCGTCGCCGCTGATGACCGGGAAGCTCTTCGACGAGGTCATGTCCGCCGTGATCACCCCGGCCGTCACCCGTCTGCTCGAAGAGGGCAGGAAGTTCAAGGGCGTCCTCTACGCCGGCCTGATGATCACGGTGGACGGTCCGAAGGTCCTCGAGTTCAACGGCCGCTTTGGCGACCCGGAGACCCAGCCCCAGATGCTCCGGCTCGAGAGCGACCTGGTCGACCTGCTGGACGCGGCGGTCGACGAGAACGTTCTGGGGACCGAGGTCCGCTGGTCGGCCCAGCCCTCGGGTTGCGTCGTCCTGGCCTCGGGGGGCTACCCCGTTCATTACGAGAAGGGCAAGATCGTCTCCGGCCTGGCCGAGGCGGAGGCCCTTCCCGGCGTCACCGTCTTCCACGCCGGGACCAAGTTCGAGAACGGCGTCACGCACACGACCGGCGGCCGCGTCCTCGACGTCTGTGCTACCGACGAGACGCTGGCCGGGGCCATGGGCAGGATCTACGACGCCTGCGGCCGGATCTACTTCGAGGCCATGCACTTCCGCCGGGACATCGGCGCGGTCAAGGAGGACAGGACATGAAGGTCGCCATCTTTCTCGGCAGCGAGTCGGACTTCGGCACGATCGACGAGGCCCTGGCCGTCCTCAGGGAGTTCGGCGTCCCGTTCGGGCTCGAGGTGACCTCGGCCCACCGGTCGCCGGAGCGGACGGTCCGCCTGGTGAAATCGTCCGAGGCCGCGGGGACCGAGGTCTTCATCGCCGTGGCCGGCAAGGCGGCCCACCTGGCCGGCGTCGTCGCTGCGCACACGCTCAAGCCCGTCATCGGCGTCCCCGTCGAGAGCGATGCCCTGGCCGGCATGGACGCCCTCTTCTCGACCGTCCAGATGCCCAAGGGCATCCCGGTGGCCACGATGGCCCTGGGCAAGCACGGCGGCACCAACGCCGCCATCCTGGCCGTCGAGATCCTGGCCCTCAAGGAAGAGGGGCTGCGGGCCAAGCTCGCCGCCCACCGGGCCGGCATGGCCGCCAAGGTCGAGGCCGCCTCCGTCAAGCTCAAAGAGAAGCTCTAGACCGGAGCGATGCCCTCCTTCGCCGTCCGGAACTTCGGCTGCCGCGTCAACCAGGCCGAGGCCTTCGCTTGGGCCGACGCTTTCCAGAAGTACGGGCTGAAACTCGACGGCGCGTGGGATCGGAGCGACGTCGTCCTGGTCAATTCCTGCACCCTGACCGGCCGGGCCGACCGCGACGTCCGCAAGTTCATCCGGGCCGCGGCCCGCGTCAATCCTGCGGTCCGGATCGTCGTCACGGGCTGTCTGGCCGAAAGGGCCCCCGCCGAGATCGCGGCCATGCCCAACGTCGTCGCCGTCCTGCCGCAGAGCGCTAAGGCGGGGATCGCCGCGAGGCTCATCGAGATGGCGGGAGGGGAGAGTGCTCCGGGCGCGAGCGCAGGCCCGGACGTTTCGGCCGGACC
>JBGSUG010000248.1:0-6779 GCA_041736225.1 Candidatus Aminicenantales bacterium
CATTTTGCCGTGCACAGCGGACCCGAGCCGGACCGCCACACGTTCGATGCCGTCGTTAACGAGAGGGATCTCCGTGAGACCTATCTGCCGGCATTCCGTGCAACGGTCGTCGAAGCGGGTGCCCGTTCGGTTATGTGTGCATACAACCGGTTCCGTGGAGAGCCCTGTTGCGGGAGCAACGAACTGCTCCACCGAATCCTCCGTGGAGAGTGGGGATTCAACGGCTACGTCGTCTCAGACTGTGGTGCGATCGCCGATATCTCTGAACGTCACCGTGTTGTCGCGACCCAGGCCGAGGCGTCAGCTCTTGCGGTGCGAAGCGGGACGGATCTGAACTGCGGCACAGCATATCGCAGTCTGGTCGAGGCCGTCCGGAGCGGTCTGATGACGGAGGAAACCGTCATGACCTCTGTGAAGCGGCTCTTCCGTGCCCGATTCGAACTCGGACTCTTCGATCCGCCGGAACGCGTTCCGTATGCTGCGATCCCCTATGCAGTAAATGATGCCCCCGAACATCGTGTCCTCGCCCTCGAGGCCGCGCGCATCCTCACTGCGATCGGCGCGAAGCCCCGCCGCACGATCCGGGTCGCCTTCTGGGGCGGCGAGGAACAGGGGATCCACGGCTCGCGCGAGTACGTCCACGCCCATTTCGGCAATCCGAACGACCCGAAGATCGGCGCGAAGCCCGGCCACGAGAAGTTCTCGGTCTACTTCAACCAGGACTACGGCGCCGGCCAGTTCCGCGGCATTTATCTCCAGGGGAACGAGCGCGTCCGGCGCTTGTTCGCGGCTTGGATGGCGCCGTTCGCGGACTTCGGGATGACCGCGCTCTCCATCCAGAGCGTCGGCAGCACGGACCACGTCTCCTTCGACGCGGCCGGCCTGCCCGGCTTCCAGTTCATCCAGGACCGCATCGGCGGCACGTACGGACACACCAACATGGACTTCTACGACACGCTGCGCGCCGAGGACCTAATGAAGAACGCCGTGGTCGAGGCGGCCTTCGCCTGGCACGCCGCCATGGCCGACGAGCTCGTCCCGCGCAAGCCTCTGAAATAAAATAATATACGATCGCATCGGGACGACCGGACCGGCCCATTTTCCGATTGACACCCTGCCGGTCCCATGCTAAGATGAGGCCCCTTGCGGGGTGGTATACACCCTTCAAATACATCACCATAGGAGGTTAGTGAGGAATGTCGACTCTGAAAGAGAAATTCTACCTGAAAGTGGGCCCGATGCAGGCCCGGGTCAAGGCCCTGGCCAAGGACCACGCGACGGTTCCCGTGTCGAAGGTCGACGTCGGCCAGGTGGTCGGCGGCGCCCGCGACATCATCTCGATGCTTTGGGACGTCTCGCTCCTCGACAAGTTCGAGGGCATCCGGTTCCGCGGCTATTCGATCCCCGAGCTCCGGGACAAGCTGCCCAAGGCCCCCGGCGGCACCGAGCCCCTGCCCGAAGGCATCTTCTATCTGCTCCTGCTCGGCGAGATCCCGACCTACGAGGATTGCGTCGCGGTCACCGAGGAGTGGCGGTCGCGGAGCGTCCTGCCCCAGTACCTCATCGACGTCATGAACGCCGTCCCGAAGGACACGCACCCGATGACCCAGTTCTCGCTGGCCATCCTGCAGCTCCAGAAGGACTCGGAGTTCGCCCGCCGCTACAAAGAAAAGATGCCCAAGACCCAGTACTGGGACGCCATGTTCGAGGACGTGATGAACCTCATCGCCAAGCTCCCGAACATCGCCGCCTACATCTTCCGCCGGACCTACTTCGACGGCAAGCACATCGCCCCCGACCCGAAGCTCGACTGGGGCGGCAACCTGGCCCACATGCTCGGCGTCAGCAACGATCCCGCCTTCATCGAGCTCATGCGGCTCTACCTCTGCATCCACAGCGACCACGAGGGCGGCAACGTGTCGGCCCACACGACCCACCTCGTCGGATCGGCCCTGTCGGACGCCTACTACTCCCTGTCGGCCGGCATGGGCGGCCTGGCCGGCCCGCTGCACGGCCTGGCCAACCAGGAAGTGCTGGGCTGGATCATGGACCTCATGAAGGAGTTCGGCGGCGTCGTCCCGACCAAGGAGCAGATGGAAAAGTTCATGTGGGACACGCTCAACGGCGGGCGGGTCATCCCGGGCTACGGCCACGCCGTCCTGCGCAAGACCGACCCCCGCTACGTCGCCCAGCGCGAGTTCGCCCTCAAGCACCTGCCGGACTACGACCTGTTCAAGATCGTCAGCCTGATCTACGAGGTCGCGCCCGACGTCCTGACCAAGCACGGGAAGACCAAGAACCCGTGGCCGAACGTCGACGCGCATTCCGGCGTCCTGCTCTATTACTACGGCGCCAATCAGTTCGACTTCTACACGGTGTTCTTCGGCGTGTCGCGCGCCCTCGGCGTCCTGGCCCAGCTCATCTGGGACCGCGCCCTCGGCTTGCCGATCGAACGGCCCAAGTCCGTCACGACCGAGTGGCTGGAGAACTTCATCAAGGAGCAGCAGGCCGCTGCCCCGGCCGCCAAGTAAGCGCGGCAGAACGAGAGATCGCTAAGGGCCGCCGTCCTTCGGGACGGCGGCCCTTTTTATTTGGGGACATGATACCTATTTCCCTATTTCCGACGGATTGTTGGGAAGTTCCCGCAAGAAGAGGCCAGAAGGGACCAGGTCTTCGCAGGCGGCCGCGCGTTGGCGAGGATGCGAAGACCAGGTCCCCGTTTGCAAAGACCTGGTCCCTTCAGTTAGGAAGAAAAATAGGAAATAGGTATCATGTCCCCCATTTTAACGGCGGGCAAGGGAGAAGTACGTGACGATGTCCATGAGGTCGCTGGACGTGTAGGACACCGACCGCTCGCCCGTCCGCACCATTCCCGGCACCAGGGCGGCCCGCCGGGCCTGGTTTTCGTCGGTAAAGACGATCTCAAGCTTGTAGGGGGCGCTCGGCTTGTACGGCTTATAGGCCTTCAGGTTCCGCAGGGCCGCTGCGACGCCCTTCTGGATCATCTCCTGGGCCTTCGTCGGATGGAGCATCGACGCGGCGGGACCCATGCCGTCCTTGACGGCCGCGGTCTCGATCGGCCCGATGATCTCACGGATCTGCCCGCAGATGGCCGAGTCGCCGGAGAGGAAGACGACCGGGACATCGAAGTGGCCGGCGATCGCGGCGTTCCAGGCGCCCTCGGGCATGCGCACGCCGTTGAGGATGACGTCGTAGAGCGACAGGCTCATCGTATGCTTGAGGACGGCGTCCGGCGTGCCCGCCCGGGCATGGTAACCGACGAAGACGACCGCGTCGAACGTCTTGTCGATGCCTTCCATCATGCTCAGCGGGCTGTTCCACTCGCGGATGAGCCGGGCCTCGGGCCGGAGCAGGTCGGGCAGGATGTTCCGGGCGCTGCCGTGGGAGTCGCGGACGACGATCTCGGTCGCCCCCGCCTCGAGGGCTCCCGCGATGGCGGCGTTGGTCTCCTGCGTCATGAGCTTGCGGAACATCGGATAGTCCGCCCCGCCCTCGGACGTCTCATCCCAGTGAATGAGCCCGGCGACGCCCTCCATGTCCACCGAGATGAACACCTTGAGTTTCTTCGGCGCCGTCTGCCCGGCCGCCGCGACGGCCGCGACGAACAGGACGGCCGCCAGGATCGTCAATGCTTTTTTCATCGGACCTCCTCTCCGGGCTCCGGCGCCCGGCACGCTGCGCCTATTCTCGCACCAACAAATCGGGGACACAATACTATTTTCCGAATTTTGATTGTGACCGCGATTTTGCTATCATCCCCTTTTCCACCCGGACCCGAGGAGGACAACGATGGAACATAAACTAGCTCTCATCGGCTGCGGCACCGTCGGCCAGGGGCTTCTCCAGATCCTGCACGACAAGAAAGCCTACCTCCGCGACGCCTTCGGCTTCGAAGCCAGGGTCGTGGCCATTTCCGACAAGCTCAAGGGCTCGCTCCTCGTCCCCGAGGGCATCGACATCCCCGCCGTCCTGGAGCTCCTCGGGCAGGGCAAAAGCCTGGCCGACTACCCCAAGGCCCTCCCCGGGCAGACCGAACCGCTCGACCCCCTGGACATGCTCGAGCGCACGGACGCCGACATCGTCGCCGAGATGACCTACACGGACATCAAGACCGGCGAGCCGGCGACGAGCTACATCAAGAAGGCCCTCCGGACCGGCAAGCACGTCGTCACCTCGAACAAGGGCCCGGCCGCCCTCCACTACCGCGAGATCCGCGAGCTGGCCCATCAGAACGGGCTCCAGTTCCGGATCGAGGGCACGGTCATGAGCGGCACGCCGGTCTTCCACCTCGCCGAAGCCGGCCTGGCCGGGAACGCGGTCCTGGAGATCAAGGGCATCCTCAACGGGACGACCAACTTCATTCTCAGCAAGATGGAGACCGAGGGCATGGACTACGGCCCCGCCCTGGCCCTGGCCCAGAAGCTGGGCTACGCCGAGGCCGATCCGACCGCCGACGTCGAGGGCTTCGACGCCATGGCCAAGGTCGTCATCCTGTCCAACGTCCTCCTCGGCGGCTCGCTCAAGACGACCGACGTCCCTTGCAAGGGCATCTCCGCGATCACCAAGGCCGACGTCGAGGCGGCCAAGGCCCAGGGCTTCCGCTACAAGCTCATCGGCCACGCCAGGATCGACGGCGGCGTCGTCTCGGCCTCCGTCTCGCCCCAAAAGCTGCCTCTGTCCGATCCCCTGGCCGGGGTCATGGGCGCCCAGAACGCCCTGTCCCTCCAGACCGACCTCATGGGCAAGATCACCATCCAGGGGGCCGGCGCCGGCAAGATCGAGACGGGCTTCTCGATCCTTTCGGACATTCTGGCCGTCCATCGCTGCTAGTCGAGAGATTTGGGCTTTTTCCGCCGACAGGCAGGGCCGAGAGGTGTCCTCGAAGCGAGCATAAGCGATGATTTAGACGGTCAGGAGCCGGACGAGGGTAGTTTCAGGGGAAACCGCTAAAACTTGTCCGAGTGAGGCGTAGCGGACGCCGAGCGAGTTGTTTTGGCGCCGAGTCCGGTGAACTGAGCGGCGTAAAAAATCATCGCAGCGAGCGAAGAGGATATCTCGAGGCCAACTTGACTCGCCGCCCTTCTTCTTTATATGCTAGGGGCGCAGTTTCGACTGTGTCATGCCGTTTGCCATAAACGATATTTTCCGATCTCTCTCCCCCGAATCTACGCCTGAACCCCGACTGGAGGACCCATGAGCCCCGCCCCCAACTATTCTCCCGGCGTTATGAAGTACATCGAGGCCGCCCAAAAGCTCCTGGCCGAGCGCGACGCCGCGCTGGCCCGGATGAAGACGATGCATTTCGACACCGTCGCCGTCCACGGCCTCTACACCGTCGAGGAATCGCTCAACCGGAACCAGGGGGCCGTCATCGAACCCCTCTACCTGTCGGCCTCCCAGGCCTACGCCGATTCGGACGAGCTCGAAGCGGCCCTGGCCTACCTCGTCCCGACCTGGTGCTACACGCGCATCGCCAACCCGACGACCTACTACCTCGAGTGGGTCCTGGCCCTTCTCGAAGGCTACCGGACGGGCTGCGACACGTCGTGCTGCGTCACCGCCTCGGGCATGGGCGCCATCATGTCCTCCGTCGATCCCCTGCTGGTCAAACAGAAGGACGGGCCGGAGCGGATCAACTTCGTCTCCTGCATCCAGGTCTACGGCGGCACCTTCCAGCAGTTCTCGCTCCGCAAGATGAAGGAGCGCGGCATCGAGTGCCGCTGGGTCCGGCACCCCTGGGACATGGAGGACTGGAAATCGCATATCGACGAGGACTCCCGCTTCCTCTACATGGAAATGCCCTCGAACCCCCAGCAGTCGTTCACGGACATCAAGGCGCTGGCCGACCTGGCCCACTCCTGGGGCATCCCGCTCATCGTCGACGCCACCTGCGCGACGCCGGCCCTGATGCGTCCCATCGCCCACGGCGCGGACATCGTCGTCCATTCGCTGACCAAGTCGATCACCTCGGGCGGGTTCGCCGTCGGCGGCGCGCTCGTCAGCCGCAAGCCCATCACGACGAAGGTGGCGAACGACCACCCCCTGTTCAAGGCGAGCTACGCCGAATACGTCAAGTTCCTGCCCTACCGGGACAACGGGCCGGCCTCCTCGCCGGTCAACGCCATCTTCGCCCTGAACGACCTGCGGACCCTGCGCTCCAAGATGGACGTCGTCAGCGCCAACTGCCAGAAGGTGGCCGAGTGGCTCCAGAAGCAGCCGAAAGTCTACCAGGTCGACTACCTCGGCCTGCCGAGCTATCACCTCCACGAGGTCGCGAAAAAGTACATGAAGCTCGTCGACTCCGACGACGGGACGGGCCGCGAGGTCAACCGCTACGGCCACCTGATGAGCTTCCGCGTCGACGGCCCACCGGAGAACGCCCGCAAGGTCTTCGACGGCTTCAAGATGATCTACCGGGCGACCGACCTCGGCCGGATCAAGAGCGTCGCCACCATCCCGGCCATCTCGACCCACCAGCAGCAGGGCGAGGAGGCCCGGAAGATGGCCGACGTGCCGCCCCAGCTCATCCGGCTCTGCGTCGGCGCCGAGCATCCCGACGACGTCATCGGCGACCTCGAGCAGGCCCTGCGCTCGCTCTGAGCCAGGCCGCGGCGCGAGACGAGCGAAGACCGCCACCGAACGAGAGGACGACATGCCCGAACACAAAGCACCCGCCGGATTCCGGGGCCGCTGGGCCTGGGTGGACTTGACGAACCGCACGGTCCGCGTCGAACCCGCGGACACGGGCTACGCCCGCG
>JBGSUG010000266.1:0-13722 GCA_041736225.1 Candidatus Aminicenantales bacterium
CGTCCGGCGCCCCCGCGCTCTCGCCCGAAGCCGCCGCCTCGGCCGCCGCCAACGCCGACAATCCCTTCTTCAAACCGTACGGCACGCCGTTCAACGTCCCGCCGTTCGACCTGATCAAGAACGAGCACTTCCTGCCGGCCATCGAGCAGGGGATCCGCCTCGAGGCGGCCGAGGTCGACGCCATCGTCGCGAACCGCAAGAAGCCGACCTTCGAAAATACGATCGCCGCCCTCGACCGCACCGGGATCTTCCTGTCCGAGGTCAACGCCGTCTTCGGCGCCCTCCAGGGGGCCAACACCAACGACGAGCTCCAAGCTCTGGCCCGCAAGACTGCGCCGATGCTGGCCGCCCACCGCGACGACATCGGCCTCAACGAGAGGCTTTTCGCCCGCGTGAAGGCCGTCTACGACAAGCGCGACAAGCTCGAGCTCGGCCGCGAGGAGCTTTTCCTCCTCGAGAATACTTACAAGGACTTCGTCCGCGGCGGCGCGCTCCTCGATGCCGTCGGTAAGTCCCGCCTCCGCGAGCTCAACCAGGAGCTGGCGTCCCTGTCGGTCAAGTTCGGCGAGAACGTCCTCGCCGAGACCAACGCCTTCCAGATGGTCATCGACGACAAGGCCGACCTCGCCGGCCTCCCGGCCTCGGTCGTGGCCATGGCCGCGGCCGCGGCGAAACAGGCCGGGCTCGCCGACGGCAAGTGGCTCTTCACGATCCATGTGCCGAGCATGACGCCCTTCCTGACTTATTCGGAGCGCCGGTCGCTGCGCGAGAAGCTCCACCGCGCTTACTTCATGAAGGGCGATAACGACGGCGCCCGCGACAACAAGGACGTCGCCCGCAAGATCGCCGCCCGGCGGGGCGAGAAAGCCCGACTGCTCGGCTATGCCAGCCACGCCGCATTCGTTCTCGAGAATAACATGGCCAAGACGCCCGAGAAGGTCAACGAGTTCCTGGCCCGGCTCTGGGAGCCGACCCTCGTCAAGGCCCGCGAAGAGGCGGCCGCGCTCCAGGCCCTCATGGACCGCGACCCCAAGGCCGGCCGGGGGGCCAAGCTCGCCTCCTGGGATTGGTGGCTCTACACCGAGCGCTTGCGCCAGGAGAAATACGCCCTCGACGATTCCGCCCTGCGCCCCTACTTCAAGCTCGACAACGTCCGCGACGGCATCTTCGCCTTGTGCGAAAAGCTTTACGGACTGAAGTTCGTCGAGAAGCCCGAGCTGCCGCGCTATCACCCCGACGTCCAGGTCTTCGAGGTCCAGGAGGCCGACGGCCGCCACACCGGTATCCTCTACATGGACTTCCACCCGCGGCCGAGCAAGAGGAGTGGCGCCTGGTCGGGGGCCTTCCGTCGCGTCTCGTACGAAAAGGGCGTGCGCGTGCCGCCCATCTCCACGATCACTTGCAACTTCACGCGCCCGACGGCCGACGCGCCGGCGCTTCTATCGACCGACGAGGCCGAGACGTTCTTCCACGAGTTCGGGCATTCGCTCCAGACCCTCTTCTCGCAGGGCCGCTATCGCAGCCGCACCGTAGCCCGCGATTCGGTCGAGCTGCCGTCGCAGATCATGGAGCACTGGGTTTTCGAGCCGGAGCTCCTGGCCGTCTACGCCAAGCACTATCAAACAGGGGAGGTCATCCCGGCCGAGCTCGTCGAGAAGCTCGAAAAGAGCCAGCTCTTCAATCAGGGCTTCGTCACCGCCGAATATCTGGCCGCGTGCATCCTCGACATGGCCTGGCACACGGCGCCCGGCGAGGCCGCGACCGACACGCGGCAGTTCGAGAACGATATCATGGGCCGGATCGGGCTCATCCCGGAGATCGTGCCACGCTACCGCTCGACCTACTTCAGCCATATCTTCAGCGGCGGGTACTCGGCCGGCTACTACGCGTACATCTGGTCCGAGGTCCTCGACTGCGACGCTTACGAGGCGTTCGTAGAGAAGGGGATCTTCGACCGGGCGACGGCCGATTCGTTCCGCAAGAACGTTCTCGAGCCGTTCGGCACCGAGGAGATCGGGGCCCAGTACCTGCGGTTCCGGGGCTCCGAGCCCAAGATCGACGGGCTGCTCAAGAACCGCGGCCTGGAAGTTAAGAAATAATACGGGGTCGGACCAGATCAAAGTGAAGATAATAAACAAAAAACTAACAAAATATGTGAAATAATCCGGCTTATTTTGATGTTTTTTGGGCTAATAATCCCAATCACGGGGCAGGATCGATCGCGCTTAGGGCATATGTCATTTTGGCTTTTTTGCCCCTAAAAACAGCAACATAATTGATTGGGACTTCGCACTTTTCTCAGATAAACCCATTATTATCTTATCGATGGTTTGGTCCGACCCCATCAAAGACCCCATCAAAGCCAGCCCCCTCTCCGGGCGAGGAGGTGTCCCCAACCTAGGCTATGGGGCAGGTCAGGGAATTCCCTCGCGTTATCTTCTCCAGACCCTCGGCTTCCTTCTCCAATACTGCGGCCTTATCCGTCTTCTCCCACGTGAAATCCGGATCATTGCGGCCGAAGTGGCCGTAGGCAGCGGTCTTCTTGTAGATGGGCCGCTTGAGTTTCAGGTGCTCGATGATGTCGCTCGGCTTGAGCGGGAAGTGTTTGAGGACGAGATCGGCGATCGCCGAGTCCGGGATCTTGCCGGTCCCGAACGTGTCGATGAACACTGCCATCGGGAACGCGACGCCGATCGCGTACGAGAGCTGGACCTCGCAACGGTCGGCCAGGCCGGACGCGACCACGTTCTTGGCGATGTACCGGCAGGCGTACGCGGCGCTCCGGTCGACCTTGCTCGGGTCCTTGCCGGAGAAGCAGCCGCCGCCGTGCCGGCCCATGCCGCCGTACGTGTCGACGATGATCTTCCGCCCCGTGACGCCCGTATCGCCCTCGGGCCCGCCGATGACGAACCGTCCCGTCGCGTTGATGAAGATCTTCGTCTTCTTGTCCAGGTACTTGCCGCACACCGGCTTGATGACCTTCTCCAGGATGAGCTTCTTCAGCTCCCTCTCCGAAACGTCGGAGATGTGCTGCTGGGCGATGACGACGGCCTCGAGCCGCACCGGCTTCCCGTCGCGGTATTCCACGGTGACCTGGCTCTTGCCGTCCGGCCCCATGCTGTGATGGGCATAGCGTTTCCGCACCTGGGACAACTTGGCGCTCAAGCGGTTGGCGAGCATGATCGGCAGGGGCATCAGCTCCGGCGTCTCGTTGCAGGCGTACCCGAACATCATGCCCTGGTCGCCGGCGCCCTGCTCGTGCATCTTGGCCTTCTTGACGCCCCGGGCGATGTCGCCGCTCTGGCCGTGGACCGCGACCCAGACGCCCGCGTCCTCGCAATCGATGCCGTAGCGGGGATCCGTGTATCCGATCTCCCGGAGCGTGTCCCGGACGATCTTCTGGATGTCGGCGTATCCCGTCGTCGTGATCTCGCCGGCGACGTGTACGGTACCGGTCGTTGTCAGGGCCTCGATGGCCGTGTGGGCATTCGGGTCCTGCTCGAGCAGGTTATCGAGGATGGCGTCGCTGATCTGATCGCAGATCTTGTCGGGGTGGCCCTCGGTGACGCTCTCGCTGGTGAAATAATACTTGTCGGTCATTTCAACACCTCGCAAAGCCGAAGATAAATACGCATTATCGTCCAAACGGCGGATATGTCAACATTCTCCGGGGTCGGACCTCAACAATATGTTTTATATCAATCGATTAGGCATTCTCATTTCGCGCTCTACAGTTTGGAGCGCAGTGAAATATCTGCTTTTTATGGGAAAAAACATGAAATACGGAACGCGCTCATCCTCATTTCAACAGAATAAGATCTTTGATGTTTTTGTCCCAAAAAACATGCAAGTTATAGATTAATGCTTCGCACTTTTACTATCTAATTTTAATGGGGACAACGAATTGGCTTGGTCCGACCCCGAATATCCGAATATTGCCCAATTTTGGTGTAAAATGGCCCTGAAAATCGAAGGAGATTCCATGAAAGCCATCGTCGTCTTCGAGTCGTATTGGGGGAACACGGCCTCGGTCGCGCAGGCCATCGCGGAAGGGATCGGCCCGGAGGCCAAGGCGATGCCCACCGACCAGGCTGTCGGTGACGCGCTCACGGGGATCGACCTGATCGTGGCCGGCTCGCCCATCATCGCGTTCAGCCTGCCGAGTGAGAAGACGCGGAACGGCATGCTCGCCAAGCCGGACAAGAAGGCCCCGTCGCCGGCCGATCTGTCACACCCGTCCATGCGCTCGTGGCTCGTGAGCCTGCCCAAGGCGGGCGTGAGCGGGCAAGGGGGAGGGCGAGGGGCGGCCGTGCGCGCCGCCGCCTTCGAGACGGGCTTCAAGCTCTCGCCGGGAGGCTCAGCGGGCAAGATCTTGAAGATGCTGGCGGAGATGGGCTATGAGCCCATAGCCAAGAAGCAGCGCTTTCTCGTCAAGGGGTCTTACGGTCCGGTGAAGGATGGTGAGCTCGACCGGGCCAAAGCTTGGGGCGCCGAGCTGAGGATAGCGGCCGGAAAATAGCCGGCCGAGAACTCCCGCGATACCCGACCGGGGACATGCATCCCCGGTACGTGTCCCCGATCCGGCTAGAACTCCCGGTCGTCGCGCTTGCAGTAGTAGCTGTAAGGGGAGATGTCCAGGCCGCCGAGGTAGATCTCGCCGCGGTCGGCCTTCTTGAAGGACTCGTGCGAGGGAAAGCCGTAGAGGATCGGGATCACCTCGTCCTTCTCGTGGCAGTAGGGGCAGACGACGCCGTTGCTCTTCCCCTCCCTCTTTGCGGGCCGGTGGCCCCGGGCATAGCTGTTCCCGTGGACATGCTCGACGTGCGGGTTCGACATGCTGCACCTTCCTTCCCGAGTTCGTTCGCTACGCCCTCATGCTAGGGGTGGGCCGACTAGCCGGCTATCGCCTCGGGGGGTGATAAAAGGGGTGGTATTTATCGCGCGGACGGATGACGGTCCTGGAAGGCGGGGGGACACAGAGTGACGCGGACATAATATACCTCGGGCATGTGGCCCTATCCAAGCGCTCCGGGTAAAAGCGGGGAAATTCGGAAATGAGTATTGTGTCCCGGTTTTAATTGACGAGGACGCGGCTCACGGCAACTGCGGGATACAGCAGGATCCGGCTGAGCTCCCTGAGGACGGGGTGCTTTTCGACGAACCGCGCCACCGGGGGCGAATATCTGTAATAGAAATCCACAAAGGCTCTCCCCGCGCGGCTCTTCTTCAAATACCGGTCCCTGAACTGCCTCAGGACCTCGACGTCCGGGTGCGAAGGATCGCCGTAGGCGGCCGTGGCGATGAAACAATACTTCTCCACGATATCGTGGATGATGTTCCAATCGAACGACGCCATGACGGTTTTGTCGCCGTCGAGCATGATCCCGATGGAGTTCTGGGCGATGAAGATGTTACCGCCCCAACTCGAGAATGTGTAGTCGGGCTTCGGCGTGGCCCGGATCTGGACTAAGCTCCCCGTCTCGTAGACATGACTCCCGGCCTCGGGCGTGGTCGTCCCGTGGTCCCCCTCCGCGCCGATCGTCAAAGTGCTCGTGGGCTGGCCGAGGCGCAGGAAGATGGTCTGATGGCCCCACCACGCATTGAAGGAGATGTTCGCCGTCTCCGCGACGAACCCGCCGCTCTGGAGGACTGCCGCCGTTTCGGTGAAAGCCGCCAAGACCTCCTCCGAGGTCCCGGGCTCATCCAGGGGCCCGACGCCCGCGGTCTTGATGAAGAAGCAGTTTGGGTTGATCGATCCGTCCGGGGCGGTCTTCATGATCCAGGCGGCGTCATGCAGATCGCTCCAGGAGCTCGTGGCGCCCGCCAGCAGAAAGCCGCCGTCGGAGGCCTGGCCGAGCAAGCCGATCGCGTCGGGAGAATACGAACTCCCGTATACGTGTTGCCATTCGATCCCGCCCGAAGGCGCCAGCTTCAACACGTGGGAATCGGTGTCGTTGGAGCCCATGGTGTAGGAGTAGCCGGTCAGCGAGAGGAGACAACCTCCGTCGGCGGTCGGCGTTATGGCCACCGCGTCGACACTGTCGACGGCCGCAGGGTAGGTCGTTTCCCGGATGATCGTGCCGTCTGCGGCGATCACGACGATAATGACCCGGTAGGTCGCGGGCAGCGAGGCTGGCCGGAGCGCGGCGATGAACGAGCCGTCGGCCGCGGGCTGGAGGGAAAGCCAACGATCGCCCCCGCAGACGTGGCCGAGCGTCAGCTGCCTCTCGGGGGCGCCGGTCGCTGAGAGCTTCATGAGCCAGAAAAGGTCCCGGCCGTCGGGATCGAACGAGGCCGAGTGACCGGCTATGAGATAGCCGCCGTCGGCCGTCTGTCGGACGACCTCGCCCGTATCGCCTGCGGCCCCGCCGATGAGCTTCTGCCACTCGATCTCCCCCGCCGCGTCGAGTTTCAATGTCCAGAGCTCCGATCCGCCAGGGGTCGAACCGTCGGTCGGCCAGGACGAGCTGAGGACGAGGAACCCGCCGTCCGAGGTCGCGGCCGCGGCGGAAGCGTTTTCGCTGCGGCCTGAATCGCAGGCCTTCTGCCAGGCGATCTCCCCCTCGGCCGTCAATCGGCATAGGATGAGCTTGCCCTCCGATTGGCCGGCCATGAGCGTGCCGCCGTCGGGAGCCGGACAGAAGACCTGTACTTGGGCGTTCGCGCAGCTGTAAGTCTTCTGCCAGACGAGGCCTCCCGCTGCCGACAGCTTGAACAGCGTCGCGACTCCTCCGAAATTCTCGTCGACCGCGGCGATGACGCCGCCATCGGGAGTCGACCAGGCTTGTTTGCAGTTGGAGTAGGGCGGTCCGCTGTCGAATCTCTGTCCCCAGACCACAGCGCCCGAGGAGGATAGCTTGAAGATATTCCCGGCGCTGGCGATCACCCACCACCCGCCGGGCGCTTCTAGGAGGGTGTGCGGCCGACCCGAATTTCCGTAGAGCGCCCACTGGGCGGGAAGAAGTGAAGGGGAGGCGAGAAGGACGAAGGCAAGAAAGCTAAACGCCAAGAGCTTTGTCCGGGATTTCATGTCGCGGCCCCCCTTTCGTGATATCTCACCGTCTCGTACATCGCGAGTTCCTGAGATGAAGATAGCGTTTCTGGAAAGCTAAGTTGTCAATATTATGTAAAGAAATATGGGGAGATCCAACCTTGACTTCTGTAGAGGCTATGGATATTCATGGGAAGCAGTGGCGTCGGCAGGAGGCACTGATGATCGGAGCTATCGCCGGAGACATCATCGGATCGGCTTATGAATTCGGACGGACCAAGAGCAAAGAGTTCCCGCTCTTCGGGCCGGGGAGCGACTTCACCGACGACACGGTGATGACCGTCGCCATCGCCCAAGCCATTCTTACGGACGGGGATTACCGCAGGGCGGCTCTGGACTTCGGCCGTCGCTATCCGAATGCCGGCTACGGAGGCTCATTCGCCCACTGGCTCATCGCGAAGGACCCCAAGCCCTATGGCAGCTACGGCAACGGCTCGGCCATGCGCGCGAGCCCGGTCGGGTTCGCCTTCGACACGGTCGACGACGTCCTGCGGGAGGCCGCCCGCAGCGCCGAGTTCAGTCACAACCATCCCGAGGGCATCAAGGGGGCCCAGGCCACGGCCCTGGCCATCCTGATGGCGCGCACGAAACACGACAAGGCCCGGATCAGGGAGGAGATCGCATCGAGGTTCGGCTACGACCTGACCCGGACAGTCGATGAGATCCGGCCTAAGTATAGCCATGACGAATCCTGCCAGAGGACGGTCCCAGAGGCGATCATATGTTTTTTCGAAGCCGACTCCTATGAGGACTGCGTCCGGAACGCCGTCTCCCTCGGCGGCGACGCCGACACGCTGGCCTGCATCGCCGGGGGCATCGCCGAGGCATTCTATGGACCGGTGGCGCCCGGGATCAAACACAAGGTCCGGGAGATCCTCGCGCCGGAACTTTGGGAGATCACGGAAGATTTCTGCAGCAGGTTCCGTCTAATCGCCTAGATCGGAGACGGCCATGACCTTCGGAAAAAAGCACCATAGCGTCTACGTCGTCTACCTACGCAATCCCAACGGGGACGGCAAGGCGGGCTATTACGTCGGCATGACCGGCCTGACGCCCGAGAAGAGATTCGAAAACCACAAGGCCGGGATCAAAGCGGCGGGCGTCGTCGAGAAATACGGCGAGCGGCTCGTCCCGAAGCTCTACGAGCACTTGAACCCGATGACCTTCGGGGCGGCCCAGGTCATGGAGGTCGAGCTCGCCGAGGACCTCCGCAGGCGCGGCTACGTCGTCTTCGGCGGGCACTAGGCCGATCGGCTGCGGCCCGGCGGGCAAGGGCTATCGGCTCATCTCAGCCATGGCGAGCTCGAGATCGGCGACCAGCGCCTCTTTGCCTTCGAGATGCGCTTTGTAGATCCTGAGGAGTTCGCCGTAATACCAGAGTTGTCTGTCACGCGGGGCGTTGAAGCGGTCCCAGACCTTGGCCCCATCTTTCTTGAGATCGGTCGCTATGGCCCGCGCGTTGTCGAGCTTGTCCGAGGCGGAAACCAGCAACACGGCCTGGTCCTCGTTGGGAAGGCGCTCGATATAGCGCTTCTTCCGGATCTCCCACGGCTCTTTCTTGGGGGTGTCCGAATCGCTGCAGGCTTCGACGATTCGCAGGACCTCGGGGCCGAAAAGACCGACCGTGGCCTTCGCCTTGACCTCGTCAGGAATGTCCTCGATCGTGTCGTGGAGCAGGGCGGCGATGGCCTGGTCCTCGTCGGCCCCGTTCTGCAGCGCGATCGCGCACGTGGAGAGCAGGTGCGAGATGTAGGGGACTCCCGTGCCCTTACGGTCCTTCCAGGCGAACATGACGGCCGCCGCCTCGAGCGCGTCGACGAACCGACCGCTCAGGAGCCAGGGCTTCTCGGGCCATGGAAACATGGGATGCTTGGTGATGTTGTCGGTCACGGGCAAACGCCCCTCCTTTTCGCGTCTGTGGTAGGCCTCTCCCTCGGGGCACCGGTTGATGATGTTGTCCATGTGCCAATAGGTGCGGGCGCCCAGGTCGAGATAGACCTGTTTGCTCTGATAAAAATGGGACGCGTAGCCGTTTTGATCGATAAAGGCCGCGAACTCATCGAAGCGCGCCGCGTCGACATTCTCCCGGACGATGTACTCGTGCGGCCAGGTCTTGGCGTAAGTTTTCGCGAAAGTCCAGGGCGTTTGTTCGATCCAATCGACTACGTTAGCAGGGAGTGGAGAGACAGGATCGATATCGCTTTTTTGATCTTGATCTTCTGAGCTGGGCATGGAAACCTCCCTTACGTGTCGGTCTGATTAACTTATAGCCGGGAAAAGAGCCTGTCAAATGCTTGCTGGCCGATGGAAAGATATTTTTAAGATGGTCCACGGCTTGACCGGGACGAGCATTTTGCAAAATAATGAGAATCGCCGGGGGAGCCAATGACATTCGCAAATGGACATTCGGATGCGATCCGTGGGCTATTTCCCCGGCCTGCTTTTCCGCCCGACACGGAGGCTTCCGAGCGAAAGGTCTATGGGGCTATCGGGCCCGCTCTTCCGGAAGGCTGGTCCGCCTGGCATTCGCTCAAGATCCGGACCAAACCGGGGCAGTTCGCCGAAGGGGATTTCGTGGTCGCCGATCCCTTGCGCGGTATCCTTGTCCTTGAGGTCAAAGGCGGCAGGATATGCAAGGAGAACGGTATCTGGCTGCAGAACGGCCAGCCCATGAAATCCAGCCCGCTCGATCAGGTTCACCGGTTCGTCAAGATCTTGCTGGGGAAGTTCGAAGAGCGGAATATCGTTCCGCCCTTGATCGGTGTAGCCGTCGCCTTCCCGGACACGGAATTCGAGATCCCGCCCACTCAAGGCGATCTCGAGGGGCTCGTCCTGGGAGCGCGGGAGCTGCCCTACATGGAGGAGGCCCTGCCCCGCCTCTTCGAAAGAGCATTGCCGAAGAATATCCGGCGGAGTCCTTCGCCGGGATGGGACGGATTCCTCCATTCACTCTGGTGCGAGAGCTGGCCGGCCACCATGAGCTTATCGTGCGTCGTCAAGGACCGCGAGGCCAAAAGGATCCGGCTGGACGGCGAACAGTTCGAAGCTCTCGAGAGCATCCTCGAGAACGATCTCGTCCTTGTCCGCGGCGGAGCGGGCACGGGAAAAACGCTTATCGCCAGGGAGCTGGCCCGCAGGGAAGCCGGGGCTGGGCGCCGGGTGCTCGTCCTGACGTTCACCGAGGCGTTGGGACTGGAGCTCGCGAGACACGTCGATGGATCTGGGATCGTCGTATCGCCCATCGGCAGGTTCGCTCTGGAGAGGCTCAAAAACAACGGATTTGTGGAGCCCGAACGCTATGAGCCGGCGTTCTGGGATGGTGTGACGCGAATGGCCGCGGGGTCCAGCCCGATATGGGAGGGCTGCGGCTTCGATACGGTCATTGTCGACGAAGGGCAGGACTTCGGCGAAAACGAGTGGGAGATCGTGGCGCGTTGTTCCGGAAGAGGGGAGGGGCAGCGGGTCTGGATCTTCGCCGACGAAGCCCAAGCTTTCTGGGAAGATCGGAAATGGCCGGCGGAGATCGAGAAAAAGGCTCTGAAGTACAATCTCAAGCGTCCCTACAGGTGTCCGCCCGGTATCCAGGCTTTGGCCGAGGCCTATGCTGCCGGGGGCTGGGAGGGCGGCAATGATGCGCTCGAGGCGGTCGCGCGGGAGATCGCGGACGGCACGATCAAGATTATCATTAGCGGAGACACGGAAGCCGAGGCCCACGGAGCCGTGGGGCGGGAGATCCGAGCCGTTAAAAAGGAGGGCTTTTTGGAGAGCGACATGGCCGTCGTTTCTCTTCGGGGCATGATGTATCCCACCAACATCATGCACAGCGGAACACTCGGGAGGTGTGAGCTGGCCCAGGCTACGGATTTAGATCATCGAGACCGGATCATCTGCGACACGTTCCTGAGGTACAAGGGCCTGGAGCGACCTATCGTCATTATCGGGGACGTGTTGACGGAAACCTCGAGGTATTCCGTCCGGATGAACATCGCCGTGAGTCGGGCGTTCGGGGCGTTGAGAATAATCGTTCCCAAGCGCGAACTGGAAAGAGACCCGATCCTCAATCGAGTGGCAGCGATGACTTTGGGAGAGAGATAGGAAATGAGCCAGCCGACAGAGGAGGCTTCGAATGCATAGCGGCTTTTCTTTGAAGCGACTAGTCGAGAAGCTGGCCGAGAAAACCGGGGCTCGCAGGAGCGCCGGGTTCCCTTGGTCCAAAGGCATCCCCGATAGGAATTTCCCCAGACCCATGACAGGCGGAAGCGGCTGCATGGCGCCGATCATATTGGTTTGCTTGATACCCGTGGGATTGCTCCTCCTTTTAGCTCTATGAGCTATAGATCTTCGATTTTTCCCCTCAATAAGGAGGATCCATGACATATGTGAACGGGGGCGGAGCGGGGTCGGCGCCGGCCGACCCTCTTGAACCGACTGTCAGGCTGAGGGGCGAGACGCGGGCCGACGGCTCGCGCCTCTCGCTCTGGGCCTACCTCGACACCCTGGGCCGGCTGCATATCGACGGACAGGACCTGGGGCCCGTGACCAGGTTCGTCAGCGGCGACGGCGAGTACGAGTACTTCAAAATGGTGGCCAAAGAGGACATCCCCCGCCTGGTCGAGATCCTGGGCGGGAAGCCGGGGGACGACATCCTCGAGCTGCTCGCGCGGGAGTGGACCGGCGACAAGTCCTACGACCTCGAGGCCTTCCTCAGAGACGGCCCGGTCGAGGTCGTGCTGGCCACCTGGACAGGCTGAACCGGGTCGAAGAACGGCTTGAGGGCCAACGCGTCTTGTGGTGGAATGATCCCAGCGAAATCACCCGGGGACTGAAAGGAGCCGTCATGGCCGAATATTCGCATTCACAGCTCTCAACCTTCGAACAGTGTGCGCTCCAGTACAAGTTCAACTATGTCGACGGGATCAAGCGCTACGAGGAAGGGATCGAGGCCTACCTCGGCCAGCGCTTCCACGACGCGATGGAGTGGCTCTACGGCGAGAAGGCCTTCCGGACGCCGCCGCTCGAGGAGGTCCTGGACTACTACGACAAGGACTGGACGAACCGCTGGCACCTCGAGATCAAGATCAACAAGGCGAGCCGGACCGCCGACGAGTACCGGCTGATGGGCCGGCGCTTCATCGAGGACTACTACAAGCGCCACCATCCGTTCGACGAAGGCCGGGTGCTGGGTCTCGAGCGCTACATCCGGTTCCCGCTCGACGACGCGGGGCGGTACCGGTGCAAAGGCATCATCGACCGGCTGATGCTGGCCCCGGACGGGGTCTTCGAGGTCCACGACTACAAGACGGGCTCGAAGCTGCCGGACCAGAGGGAGCTTGACCGGGACCGTCAGCTCGCCCTCTACCAGATCGGGGTCCAGACGCTCTGGCCCGAGGCGCGGGAGAAGGGCGTGCGGCTCGTCTGGCACGAGGTGGCGTTCGACGTCGAGATGCGGTCGGTGCGGTCGTTGGAAGCGCTGGAACGGCTGAAGGCGGATGTCGGGGCGCTCATCGACAGGATCGAAGCGGAGCGGGTGTGGGCCCCGCACGAGACCGCTTTGTGTGGCTGGTGCCCGTACTGGGACTTGTGCCCGGTCAAGAAGCACCTGGTCAAGGTCGAGGCCCTGCCCAAGGACATATGGAAGGACGAGCCCGGGGTCGTCATCGTGGACGCCTATGCGGAGCGGTGGAAGAGGAAGAAGGGCCTCGAAGGGGAATTGGCGGCGGTCAAGGGCGAGATGGAGGGGCTGAAGGACGCCGCCATCGCCTTTGCCGAGAAAGAGGGCGTCCAGGTGATCGCCGGGACGGAATCGCGAATTCGCGTGACAGGAAAAGATAGGGTCGTTTCGCCGAGTAAGGGGACTGCGGAGAGGGAGGCGCTCGAGCGGGAGTTGCGGGCGCGCGGCGTCTGGGACGAGGTCGCCGAGCTCGACACGAGCGCCCTGGACAAAGCGATCGCGGCGGGGAAGTGGTCCGGTGAGATCCTCGAGGCGCTCAAAGCCTATGTCCGGATCGAAAAGCGATGGACGGTGACTCTCAAGGAGGAAGACGGCGACTGATTAATTCGGGATTAATTCGGGGACATGTTACTCTGTCCCCATTTCTTTGCTAAGAAAATCAGGCCGCTCTGCGATATTCCCGGGTGATCGATCTCCGGAGCTTCGTCCATTGCCGGTCGAATTCCGGGCCGTGGCCTTCGTCTCCGAGGACGATATGGGCCATCTCGTGCGCCAGGTTGTCGATGATGTCCTCCAAGTTCTTGTTGTAGAGCAGGTTCAGGAGGATGTCGACGCGCTGATCCTCCCGTGATACGGCTGCCTGGAGGTTGGGCGGCACGTCGGTCGAGCCGTGGACGTGGAGGGTAATACCGGGGCCGGCCAGGCCCAGGCAGATCTCCTGGAGGCGGATCCACTTGATGTCGGATTGAGGCGGGCTCATAGGGTCAATGATCCTTCCTTGATTCGCCCAATTTATCACCCGACATAGGGGTGTTCAAGGACTTTGCTGATTACATCGCTACGGCTAAGAAAAGTAACAGCCTGTTGCGGCAACGTGATAATTTCCGCTTTGGGCAACGTGATTATTTCCGCTTTTTTGGGCTAAGGTACTCCTTCGACAAGAAGGAGGACCGGCCCCGTGAGAGAGGAACTGATTACGTTGACCAAGAAGGAACATGAA
>JBGSUG010000289.1:0-17539 GCA_041736225.1 Candidatus Aminicenantales bacterium
ATCTCCGGGAAGCCCTCCTCCCCGTCGCCGAGGAAGACGAGGTCGAAGATGTCCGCGACCGGCTCGGGATTGAAGGCGGCCGGCCCGCCGGCGATGACGAGCGGCGCCTCCTCTCCCCTCCCGGCCGAGGTCAGAGCGATCCCGCCGAGGTCGAGGATGGTCAGGACGTTCGAGAAGTTGAGCTCGTAGAGCAGGGAGAACCCGACGATGTCGAAGTCGCGGAGGGGAATGCCGTTCTCGAGGCTCGCCAGGGGGATCCCGGCCGCCCGCAACTCCTTCTCCAGGTCCGGCCACGGGGCATACACCCGCTCGGCGAGAACGTCCCTGTCCCTGTTGAGCAGGCCGTAGAGGATCTTCTGCCCGAGGTAGGACATGCCGATCTCGTAGACGTCGGGGAAGGCCAGGGCGACCTTCGTCCGGACGCGCGCCGGGTCTTTGCGGATCTCGTTCCACTCGCCGCCGACATAGCGCCCCGGCTTCTCGACGCGGGCCAGGACGCGGGCGAGCGCGTCCCTTTCAGACATTGGCGAATCGCCTCATCTTCACGTTCAGGACGAGGCCGGCGGCGACGAAGCTCGTCAGCAGCGACGAGCCCCCGTAGCTGAGGAAAGGCAGCGTGATCCCGACGACCGGGAAAAGGCCGATGATCATCATGACGTTGACCAGGAACTGGAAGGCGATGAGCAGCGAGGCCGTGAAGATGATGTAGACCCCGGCCCTGTCCCGCGCCTTGGCGACCGACAGGAACATGCGGGCGAGCAGGAAGAAATAGAGCGCGATGACGGCGAAGACGCCCAGGAAGCCCGTCTCCTCGCCGATGACCGAAAAGATGAAATCCGTGTGACGTGCCGGCAGGAACCTCAGCTGGCTCTGAGTGCCGTGCATGAAGCCCTTTCCGGCCAGGCCGCCGGAGCCGATGGCGATCTTGGACTGGATGACCTGGTAGCCCGAGCCACGGGGGTCCTCGAGGGGATTGACGAGGCTCGTCAGCCGCCTCTTCTGGTAGTCCTTGAGCCCGAGGTTCCAGCCGCCGATCCCGATGACGAGGGCGGCCAGCAGGAACACGACGACGGTCTTCCGCCTCAGGCCGGCCAGGATGAAGGCCCCGCCGATGATGGCCGTGAACGTCATGGCCGTGCCCAGATCGGGCTGGAGGGCGATGAGCCCGAGCGGCACTCCGGCCAAGAGCAGGGCCCCGATCGTGTAATTCCTCGTCAGGGTGGCACCCTTGTATTCGGCGAAGATCCGGGCGAAGACGAGGATCATGACGATCTTGGCCAGCTCGGACGGCTGGAGCTGCATCAGGCCCAGGGTGATCCAGCTCCGTGTCCCGGCCACCAGCCGGGCGAAGACGAGGGTCGCGAGGAGAATGGCGACGATCAGTCCGTAAAGATAGGGCGAGACCGAGACGAAGAATTTGTAGTCGACGGTCAGGACGAGCAGGAGGGCGACGAGGGAGACGCCGATCCAGACGAGCTGACGGGTGTGGAAGCCGCCGGGCAGGAAGTGGGAAGAGCTGTAGATGAAGACGACCCCGACGAGGGCCAGCAGGAGGACGAGTCCGAGCAGGACCCAGTCGATCTCCTGGATGAGCCGCCGGTCGATCATCATTTCGCTTGGAGCTCCTGTTTGAACGCTTCGAAGATCCGCTGGGCCACGGGGGCCGCCGTCGCGCCGCCGCCCCCTCCGAACTCGACGAGGACGGTCACCACGATCTTCGGGTCCACGCGGGGGGCGAAACCGGAGAACCAGGAGTGGGTCTTGATCTCCCGGCCGGCCCGCTTCAACGCCGCGGCGCTCTCGCGGCTCATCGTCTGGGTCGAGCCCGTCTTGCCGCAGACATCGAATCCCTCGACGCGGGCGCCCTTCCCCGTGCCGCCGTCGTTGGCCGACTTCCACATGCCGGCGATGACGCTCTCGAATTCCGAGGCTTTGAACTGCGGCTCGCCGCCGGCGGCGGTCGCCGCGCCTCCGTCCTCCGGGGACCCTTCGGCAAGGAGCAGACGGGGCGGGGCCATCTTCCGTCCGCGACGGGCGACGAGGGCGGTCATGACGGCCACCTGGAGCGGCGTCACCTGGAGCTGGCCCTGACCGATGGCGACCGAGACGGTCTCCCCCGGGTACCAGATCTCCTTGAAGGCCTTCATCTTCCACTCCGAGCTCGGCACCAGGCCGTCCTTCTCGCCGACGAGGTCGATGCCGGTCGGGCGGCCGAGCCCCAACCGACCCGCGGCCCGGGCGATCGGATCGATGCCCATGCGCTGCCCGAGCTTGTAGAAATAGATGTTGCAAGAATTCTTGATCGCATCGGCGAGGTCCATGGCCCCGTGTCCCTGCGGGAACCAGCAGTGGCGCGTCGCGCCGTAGATCTGCGTCGATCCCGAGCAGAAGACGGTCGTCTCCGGGTCGATGAAGCCGAAGCCGAGGCCGCCCACCCCTATGACGATCTTGAAGATCGAGCCCGGCGCGTAGAGGCCGCGGATGGCCCGGTTCTCGAGCGGCGAGAGCGGGTCGGTCATGAGCCGGAGCCACTCGTCCGGCGTGAACCGGGTGATGAACTTGTTCGGGTCGTAGGTCGGGTAGCTGGCCAGGGCCAGGATCCCGCCGGTCCGCGGGTCGAGGGCGACGACGACGCCTTCCCGGCCCTCGAGCGCCGCCTCGGCGATGGACTGGAGGTCCTTGTCGATGTTCAGGACGATGTTATGTCCCTGCACCGGGAACTGGCGGGCCTTCTCGCCGCGTACCCGGCCGAGGCTGTCGACGACCTCGTAGACGGCCCCGTCGACGCCGCGGAGGGTGTCGTCGTAGATCCGTTCGACGCCGGTCTTGCCGACCATCTCGCCCGCCCGCGTTCGGAGCTCCGGCCGGGCCCGGATCTCCTCGGGCGTCCGCTCCTGCAGGTAGCCCAGGACATGGGCGGCCAACGTCCCGAGCGGATAGCGCCGCTGCGGCTCCGACTCGACCACGAGCTCGGGGAACTCGAGCCGACGGCCCTCGATGGGGGCGACATCCCTCGCGCTCAGGCCGTCGGCGACGACGATGGGCTCGAAAAGCGGCAGGTCCTTGCGCAGGTCGACGCGGGCCCGGAGCGTCGGCTCGTCGATGCCGAGAAGCCGGCTGACCGCGGCGAACGAGGCGTCCGGGTCCTTGACGCCTTCGCGGACGATCGAGACCTTGAAGGAGGCCTGGTTGTCGGCCAGGAGGACCCCGTTCCTGTCGAGGATGAGACCGCGCGGGGCGGCCAGGACCCGCATCCGGGTCCGGTTGGCCTCGGCCAGCCCGGCGAACTTCCGGTGCTCGAGGATCTGGATCTTCCAGTAATAGGACAGCACGAGGAAGACGAGGACGGCGACGGCGATGAAGACGGCGTTAGCCCTACGGCGGACGAGCGTCAGATCCTCGTAGATCCCGTCTTCGGGCATCAGCCGCCTCGGGCGCTCCGATTACGGATCCTTCGCTCGAGGACGAAGAGAGAGCCGGCCAGGACCGCGGTGACCAGGGGCTGAACGAGGAGGAGCCCGCCGTGCAGGTTGACGGATTCGAGCCGGACGACCGCCGTGATGACGACCCAGAGGATCATCTCAAGCACGGACATGACCAGCATGAACAGCGCGCTGCGGCCGAACGGCGCCACATCGATCCGTCGGGAAACGTAGCCGGTCCAGAACCCGAGCAGCGTCTTGGTCAGGCCGGCGACGCCGAAGACGCCGATCGAGAACGCGTCCTGGACGAGCCCGCACATCGTCCCGAGCAGGGCCCCGAAGACCTCGCCGCGGCGGATCGAGAAGTACAGCACGACCACGGTGAAGGCGTTGAAGACGACGAGCAGGCCGGGCGCGGCCGAACCGGCCACGGAATAGACCAGGACCGCGATGAGCGTGGCCGCGAAGGCCCGCAGGACGTCCTTGAACGCTGTCTCTCTCATCCGCCGCCTCCGGGGCCCTTGGTCAGCACGGCGACGACGTCGAGGGTGTTGAAGCGGAAGTAGGGCGTGACGACGATGCGCCGGAAGACCGGCGAGGCCTCGTCCGGCGCCAGGCTCTGGATGGCCCCGACGCGGATGCCCGGCGGGTAGATCTTGTCGAAGCCCGTCGTCAGCAACTCCTCGCCCGGCTGCCCCCCGGCGGCCGAGGCCAGAACGTAGCGGAGCTCGCAGACGGGCCGCGAGAGCCCGGTCATCGTCCCGGTCAAACCGTCGACGGCCGAGATGACGGAGACGCTGCTGTCCTTGTCGGTGACGAGCTGGACCATGGTTTCTTTCAGGCCGACCGGCGGGATGGTCCGGCCGACGAGGCGGCCGTACCGGTCGCAGACGGCCATGTTCGCGGCGATCCCGTCCAGACTGCCCTTGTCGATGACGACGGACTGGTAGGGATTGGCGCTGTCGATCCCGATCGTCCGGGCGGCGACGACGGAGCCCCGGAATTCGGCCAGGTTGCGCTGCAGCTCCTCCTCGGAGTCCCGGAGGACGAGCCGGTCCTGGAGAAAGCGGACGTCCTGGCTGAGGAAGAAGGCCTCACGCCTGAGCTTCCGGTTGTCCGCGCGGACGCGGCGGAGGTCGAAGTAGCCGTTCCAGAGGGAGCCGGCGCCGCGGACGACACCCGTGGCGACCCTCTGGACGGGCGAGAACAGGAAGAAGACCGACCTCTCGAAGAGGGACTTCTCGGCCCCCCGGGGCACCTGGACGGAGATGAGCACGATGTGGAAGAACGTCAGTCCGGCGAGGACGAGGGCGCTTCGTCGCTTCTCCCAGAAGGGCATGACACCTCGCGAGCCGCAGCGGCCGAACCCTCTAGATGAGGGAGATCTTCTTCAGGAGCTCGAGGTCGTCGAGCATCTTCCCCGCGCCGAGGACGACCGTGGTCAGCGGGTCCTCGGTGATGAAGACGGGCAGCTGGGTCTCCTCGCGGATGCGCTTGTCCAGGTTCTTGAGGAGGGCGCCGCCGCCGGTCAGGATGATGCCCCGGTCGATGATGTCCGCCGAGAGCTCGGGCGGGGTCCGCTCCAGGGCGATGCGGATGGCGTTGACGATGGCCGCCACGGTCTCTTCGATGGCTTCGCGGATCTCCTGGTCGTCGACGACGATCGTCCGCGGGATGCCCTCGCGCAGATCGCGGCCCTTGATCTCCATGGTCATCGGCTCGTCGAGGGGGTAGGCCGACCCGATCTGCATCTTGACGATCTCGGCCGTCCGCTCGCCGATGAGCAGGTTGTACTTTTTCTTCAGGTAGTGGATGACGGCGTCGTCCATCTCGTTGCCGGCGACGCGGATACTGTGGTTGAAGACGATCCCGTCGAGGGAGATGACGGCGATGTCGGTCGTGCCGCCGCCGATGTCGACGATCATATTCCCGGTCGGCTCGGAGATGGGCAGGTCGGCGCCGATCGCGGCCGACATCGGCTGCTCGATGAGGTAGACCTCCGAGGCCTTGGCCCGCATGGCCACGTCCTTGACGGCCCGCCGTTCGACCTGGGTGATGCCGGTCGGGATGCCGATGACGATGCGCGGCCGGAGGAGGAAGCCGCGGTTGTTCATGGCCTTCTTGATGAAATAATCGAGCATCTTCTCGGCGATCTCGAAGTCGGCGATGACGCCGTCGCGCATCGGCTTGATGGCCACGACGCTCGTCGGCGTCTTGCCGAGCATCTCTTTGGCCCGCGTTCCGACCGCCTCGACCTTGCCGGTCGCCTTGTTGACGACGACGATCGAGGGCTCCTGGACGATGATGCCCTTGCCCTTCAGGAAGACCAGGGTGTTGGCCGTCCCCAGGTCGATGGCCAGATCGCAGAAAAACCTGTCTTTCAACCAGCTGATAAGGCTCATGTTGCTTCTCTCTCCGCCGCGGTCATTTCTAACACAATTCTCTTCCCGAAGCAAATCCCGCCCCGGACCGGCCGTTTTGGCTTGACTTTGCGTCCGCACTTCCCATATACATTAGGCACATTTAGTCGGATTTCCGGGAAAGGAGTGCGCTTTGAGTCCTCAACCCTACGTCCCCGAAAAATCGGACATGAAGGAATTCACCCTCCGGGCGGTCCTCATCGGCCTCGTTCTGACCGTCATCCTCGGCGCGGCCAACGCCTATCTCGGCCTCCGGGCCGGCATGACCATCGCGGCCACCTATCCCGCGGCCGTCATCGGCATGGCCGTCCTGAAGATCATGAAGGGTTCGATCCTCGAGGAGAACATCGCCCGGACGATCGGCTCCATCGGCGAATCGATCGCCGCCGGGGCCATCTTCACCATCCCCGCCTTCGTCATCGCGGGCGCCTGGACGAACTTCAACTCGCTCGACGCCTACATCAAGTCCACGGCCCTGATGTTCGTCGGCGGCCTGCTCGGCATCCTCTTCGTCACCTTCCTCCGCCGGGTCATGGTCACCGACCCCGACCTGGTCTTCCCCGAGTCCGTCGCCGCGGCCGAGATCCACAAGGCCGGCCAGAAGGGCAGCCAGGGCTCGAAGTTCCTCTTCCAGGCCATGGGGCTCGGCGCGCTCCTCTACTCGCTCGGCGTCGTCCAGCTCTTCGCGGCCAGCAAGGACTTCATCCTCAAGGTCGGCCAGATCGGAACGAGCTTCGTCCGGCTCGGCGCCGCCAAGGACTCCCCGACGATCGGGGCCGGGGGCACCGTGGCCGTCTCCGGTCCGGGCATCTTCCCCGCCTACATCGGCGTCGGCTACATCATCGGGCCGCGCCTCGCGGCCCTCAACTTCGCCGGCGGCCTCCTGGCCTGGGGCCTCTTCGCCCCTCTGCTGATGTTCTTCCTCGGGCCCCAGCTCATCCCCACGTTCTACGGGCCGGGCGTCGCGGCGGCCGATGTCAACTGGGTCGATATGGTCACGAACGTCTGGAAGTTCATCATCCGGCCCATCGCCGTCGGCGGCATGCTCGTCGGCGCCGGCTACACCCTCTACAAGATGCGCAAGAACCTGAAGGCCGGCCTCAAGCGCTCGATCGGCGACGTCAGGAAGGCGGCCGGCCAGGCCGAGGTCGTCTCCCGGATCGAGAAGGACCTGAACATGAAGGTCGTCATGATCCTCATGGCCCTGACCTTCGTCCTCATGGTCTTCGTCTACCAGACCTTCTCCAAATCGTTCGGCTCGGCCATCCTCGCCGCAGTGGTCATGGCCATCGCCGGCTTCTTCTTCGCCGCGGTCTCCGGCAACCTGGTCGGGACGATCGGCTCGTCGAACAACCCCATCTCGGGCCTGACCCTCTCGACCCTCATCATCGCCGCCCTGCTGATGGTCCTCGTCGGGGCGACGGGAACCGAGGGCGTCGCGGCCGTCCTGGGCGTCGCCGCGGTCGTCTGCGTCTCCTCGGCCGTCGCCGGCGAGATGCTCCAGGACCTCAAGGTCGGACACATCCTCGGCGGCACGCCCTACAAGATGCAGATCGGCAACATCCTGGGCATCCTCGTGGCCTCGCTGGTCATGTACTTCCCGCTGATGCTCCTCAACGGCGCCTTCACGTTCGGCAGCAAGGAGCTCCCCGCGCCCCAGGCGGGCCTGATGGCCGCGCTGTCCAAAGGCATCGTCGGCGGCGAAATGGCCTGGCCCCTCGTCATCGTCGGCATGCTCATGGGCTTCGCCTTCATCCTCGTCCAGGTCAAGTCGCCCATGCTCGTCGCGGTCGGCATGTACCTGCCGCTCGAGACGACCTTCGCCATCTTCGTCGGCGGCATGATCAAGGGCATCGTCGACAAGTCCATGGCCAAGAGGAAGTTCAACGCGGCCCAGACGGCCCGGGCCACCAACGTCGGCATCCTGCTCGCCGCGGGCCTCATCGCCGGCGAGGGCCTGATGGGTCTCGTCCGGGCGGCCTGGAAGTTCTTCTTCCTCCAGAACGTCATCAAATTCGACATCCCGACCGTCTTCAAGGGCGGGAAATACTTCGGCGTCGTCGACCTCTATGTCGGCGGCCTGGTGGTGCTCTTCCTCATCGGGCTCTACCTGGTCAGGATCCCGCTGAAGAATGCCGGCGCCGCGGACGAGCCTCCGCCTCCTTCCGCCGTCATTTAAGGGACGAACGGGGACATGTACCTCAGGTACGTGTCCCCCTTTTTTTGTCCATTTTAAAGGACATCCCCGAGCTGAAGCCTAAGAGAGGGACTTCCCGGAATCTGGAGAAGAACCTTTTTTTCCGGCCCCCGTCCGGCTTCCGGCGATGTCCGGACATATATTGCGAGCGGACCGGGGGGTTTTGGGGTAGAATGGTGAGGGAGGTTTTTATGGCCATGCGGGATATCGTCATCGTCGGGAACCCGGTTCTCGCCGCCGTAGCGGAGCCCGTCGAGCGCATCGACGACGGGATCGTCCGCCTGGCCAGGGACATGGTCGAGACCGTTCACGCCGCTCCGGGCATCGGATTGGCGGCGCCTCAGGTCGATGTTGGAAAAAGGCTCATCGTTGTCGACCTCTCTGTCGGCCAGAACAAGGACGACCTGATCATCCTGGCCAATCCGGAGATCATCCGGAGGGAGAGCAAAGCCCTCGGCGAGGAAGGCTGCCTGTCCGTGCCGGACATCCGCGAGAACGTCTCGCGGCCCTACTCGGTCAAAGTGCGCGGCCTCGATCTCGAGGGCAACATCGTCGACATCGAGGGCGAGGACCTTCTGGCCCGCGTCCTCTGCCACGAGATCGACCATCTCGACGGCATTCTCTTTGTCGACCGCCTCTCCCCCTTGAAACGTAGCCTCGTCCGAAAGAAGCTGAAGAAGACCTCGGGGGATCTCTGGCGATTATGAAGGCCGTCTTTTTCGGGAGCCCGCCCGCGGCCCTACCCTCGCTCGGCGCCCTCCTCGACGCCGGCCATACCGTCGGCCTCGTCGTCACCCAGCCCGACAAGCCGGCCGGTCGGGGGCGCCGGCTCGTCCCCTCGGCCGTCAAGGCCTTCGCTCTCGAACGCGGACTTCCCGTCATCGAGCCGGCCAGGATCCGGACCGATCCGCAGGCCCTCGAAAGGATCCGGGCGGCCGGGCCCGAGGTCAACGTCGTCGTCGCCTACGGCCAGATCCTCCCGCACGACCTCCATTATTTCCCCCGCTTCCATTCGCTCAACGTCCACTTCTCGCTCTTGCCGAAATACCGCGGCGCGGCCCCGGTCCAACGGGCCGTCCTCAACGGGGATCCCGTGACGGGCGTGACCGTCATCGAGCTCGACGACCGGATGGACGAGGGCGACATCCTGGCGCGCGAAAATGTGGACATCGGGCCGAGGGAGACCGCCCTGGCCCTCGAAACGCGATTGGCCGCGCTCGGCGCCCGGCTGCTGGTCGGGACGCTCGGGCGGATCGACACCGTCGCGCGCGTGAAGCAGGACGGTGCCTGCGCCACACTGGCCCCCAAAGTAGGCAAGGAGGAAGGACGGATCGACTGGGCGGAACCGGCCCGGGCCGTCGACAGGAAGGTCCTGGCCCTGGGCGACCGGCCCGGCACATATACGATGTCCGGCGGGAAGCGGATCAACGTCATCCGCGGCCGAGCTCTCGAGGAAGGTGGCACGGCCGGTCCGGCGCCGGGCCGGATCGTCGCGCTGAGCAAGGCCGGCCTCGCGGTCGCCTGCGGCGGCGGAACCGCCTACCTCGTCGAGGAACTGCAGCCCGAGGGCAAGGGCGTCATGACCGCCCACGCCTACTCCCTCGGAGCCAAGATCTCCCCCGGCGGCAAATTGGGAATCTGATCGTCCTTTATTTCCATTACTCCCTCACGAGGCTGCGATGGGCGTTGCCTCGCAGGTCCCCGTCGCTGGAGAGGCGGGCCCGCGAAGCGGGGGGGAACCGTGCAAACTGGTTCCCAGGGGGGCCGGGGAGCTAGAGGCAATGCCCTGAGCAGAGCCGAAGAGAGGGAGGGTTTATTCTTCGAGCAGGAAATTCCGCGGGTCGACCCGCTTGCCGTCCCGGAACACCTCGTAGTGGACGTGGGGCCCGGCGGCCTTTCCGGTCTGGCCGATGTAGCCGATGATGTCCCGCCTCTTGACGCGCTGTCCGGCCTTGACGTTGAAGTTGCTCATGTGGCCGTAGACGGTCGTGAAGCCGTTGCCGTGGCTGATCGCGACGTTCTTGCCCAGGTACTTGTCCGTCTCGACCTTGATGACGATGCCGTCGGCCGTGGCCATGATGGGGTTGCCGACGTTGGTGGAGATGTCGAGGCCCCAGTGCATCGTCCAGGCGCCCGTGAAGGGGTCGTTCCTGTGGCCGAAGACCGAGCTGATCCAGCCGGCCGTCGGCATGATCGAGGGCGTCGTCGCCAGGCGGAGGCTGTCGCTCTCGAAGTAGCTGAGCAGGCTGTTGAGGTTGCCCTCGATGCTCAGGGCCTTCTGATTCAGGTTCTGGATGGTACCCGGGGAGAAGACCTGGGGGCCGCTCGCGGCGGGAGACTGGACGGGGTCGATCTCGGGTTCCGGGATCTCGTTGTCCGGCGCGCCCCCGCCGACCCCGGCCGGGGCGGTCAGGACGTCGGGCGACTTCATCCCGGCCATGACGTTGAGCTTCTTGGTGTAGCTTTCGAAGTGGGAGATGGTCGCCTGCAGCTCGCCGATGGACTTCTCGTAGCCGGCGATCACCGTTCTCTGTTCGGCCGTTTCCGCCTTGAGAGCCTTGTACCGGCCCCGGATGACGTTCATGCGGACATAGTCGACGAGAACGGCCGCCAGGACCAATCCCAGGGCCACCCCGGCGACGGCCAGGGTTTTCAGGGTCCGCCGGGAGAAACACAGGGTTTTAGTGCTGGTTTTCGTATGCGGAACGATGATGACCGAGAGGTGCTTTTTGGGCATTGGCGACCTCGACCTTTGTACCATAACCGCCGAAAAAGAGTCAATACTTAAAAGGGGGGAATATTTGCCCCCCTCTGTTGGCTAGCCCGAAGCCTTCACCCCCCGCAGAGGACCGATCCCCCGTTGACGTCGAGGATCTCACCCGTCACGTGGATGGCCAGGTCGGAGGCCAGGAACAGGATGGGGCCGGCGATGTCCTCGGCCAGGGGGATCCGGCGCAGGGGGATGGTCTGGCGGACCTTTTCCTTGAATCCCGGCTCGCTGAAGCTCGGCGCGCTCATGTCGGTATCCACCCAGCCCGGGGCCACGGAGTTGACCCGGATGCCGAAGGGCGCCAGCTCGACGGCCAGCGACTTGGTCAGGGCGTGGAGGGCCCCCTTGCTGGCCGCATAGTGGGAGTGGTAAGCCTCTCCGCGGACACCCGCCGTCGAAGTGACGTTGATGATCCAGCCCCGGCCGTGGTCCTTCATCGCCGGCACGACGGCGTTGATGCCGTAGAAGACCCCGTCGACGTTGACCCCGATCGTCTCGCGGTAAGCCGCGTCGTCCATCCGGCCCATCTCGAGATAGGTCCAGATGCCGGCGTTGTTGACCAGGGTGTCGAGCTCGCCCCACCGGGCCAGGACATCGCCGACCATGCGGTCGATGTCCCCCTTCGAGGACATCTCGGCTTTGTAAGCGAGCGCGCGGCGGCCCATCGTCTCCACTTCCTTAACGACTTCTTCGGCCGCCTTTTGGTTGCTGGCATAGCTGATGGCGACGTCGGCGCCGGCCCGGGCGAACAGGATGGCCGTGGCCCGGCCGATGCCGCGCGAACCCCCGGTGATCAGAGCCTTCCGGCCTTCGAGGCTGATCATCGGACGTACCCGAGGCTGAAGTCGCCCATTTTATGGAATTCGAGGTAGCGGTAGATCTCGCCGGACTTCGGCAGGACCTTCTCCTTCATGACGGCCATGTACTCGTCGACCGTGGGGAGGCGGCCCAGGAGCGCGGTCAGAGCCGCGAGCTCCGAGGACCCGAGGTAGACGCGGGTGTTGTCGCCCAGGCGGTGGTCGAAATTGCGGGTCGAAGTGGCGAAGACGGTCGTCCCCGCCCCGACCCGGGCCTGGTTGCCCATGCAGAGCGAACAGCCGGGCATCTCGGTCCGGCCGCCGAAGGAAACGAAGATCGCGTAGTATCCCTCCCGCATGAGCTGGGCGGCGTCCATCTTGGTCGGCGGGGTGATCCAGACCTTGGCCGCGGGGGCGCCGGCCTTGTCGAGGATCCGGGCGGCCGCCCGGAACTGGCCGATGTTGGTCATGCAGGAACCGATGAAGACCTCCTGGACGGGGTCCCCGGCGACGGCCGAGAGCGGCCTGACGTCGTCGGGATCGTTAGGGCAGGCGACCAGGGGCTCGGTGACGGCCGCAAGGTCGATCTCCAGGACGGCCCTGTAAGTGGCGTGGGGGTCCGCCTTGAGGAGCTCGGGCTTGTCCAGCCAAGCCCGGCAGGCATCGATCCGGCGCCGGAGCGTCTCGGAGCTCTGGTAGCCCTCCTCGATCATCTTCTCCATGAGGGCGACGTTGCTTTTGAGATATTCCGCGACGCGCTCCTCCTTGAGCGCGATGACGCAGGCCGCGGCCGAGCGCTCGGCCGAAGCGTCCGTCAGCTCGTAGGCCTGGTCCCCGGTGAGGTCCTCGAGGCCTTCGATCTCGAGGACGCAGCCGTTGAAAATGTTCTTTTTGTTCTTCTTCTCGACGGTCAGCAGGCCCTGTTCGACGGCGAAGTACGGAATGGCATTGACCGCGTCGCGCAGAGTGATGCCCGGATTCATTTTCCCCTTGAAGCGGACGAGAACGGATTCGGGCATGTCGAGAGGCATGAAGCCCAGGGCGCCGGCGAAAGCAACGAGACCCGAGCCGGCCGGGAACGAGACGCCGATGGGGAAGCGCGTGTGGGAGTCGCCGCCCGTGCCGACCGTGTCCGGCAGGACGAGCCGGTTGAGCCAGGAGTGGATGACGCCGTCGCCGGGGCGCAGGGACACGCCCTTGCGGGCGACCATGAACGGAGGCAGCGTCTTGTGGACCTTGACGTCGGCCGGCTTGGGATAGGCGGCCGTGTGGCAGAACGACTGCATGAACAGGTCGGCCTGGAACTCGAGGCAGGCCAGCTCCTTGAGCTCGTCGGCGGTCATCGGGCCGGTCGTGTCCTGGGAGCCGACGGTCGTCATGTGCGGTTCGCAGGCCGTGCCCGGGAGGACTCCGGCGACGCCGCAGGCCTTTCCGACGATCTTCTGGGCCAAAGTGTAGCCCTGGCCGGCCTTGGGCTTCGGGTTCTCGACCGTCGTGAAGAACGGCGCCTCGCCGAGACCGAGGGTCCGGCGGGCCCTGGCCGTCAGCTGTCGGCCGATGATCAGGTTGAGCCGGCCGCCGGCCCGGAACTCGTCCTTGAGGGTGGGCGGTTTGATCTCGAGCCGGGAGATCACGGCCCCGGCCGCGTCGCGGATGACGCCGGCGGCGAAGTCGAGCGTGATGAGATCGCCCGTCTTCATCTTGGTCACATCGGCCATGAGGGGCAAGCCGCCAGAATCCTCCGTCGTGTTGAAAAAGATCGGGGCGATGAGACCGCCGATGACGACGCCGGCCCGCCTCTTGTTGGGGACGAAGGGAATGTCCTCGCCGATGTGCCACATCAGGGAATTGCAGGCCGACTTGCGGCTCGAGCCCGTGCCGACGACGTCGGCGACGAAGGCGACGCGGTGGCCCTCCTCGCGGAACTTCTTCATGACGGCGTTGCCGCCGGGAAACCGCTTCTCCCCCATCGACTGGGCGTGGACGGGGATGTCGGGCCTCGTCGGCGCGTGGCCGGCCGGCGAGAAGTCGTCCGTGTTGATCTCGCCCTCGACCTTGAAGACCTTGAGAACGAGCTTCTCGGGGAACGCCGGCCGGGACAGGAACCACTCCCCCGCCGCCCACGACTCGAGGACGGACCCGGCCAGGGGGTTGGTCGCCGACATCTGGGCGACCGTTTCGAACTGGCCGTAGACGAGGACGATCTTTTTGAGGGCCTCGGCGGCCGTCGCGGCGATGGCCGGATCGGACAGGGCCTCGACCAGGGGCTCGACGTTGTAACCGCCGAGCATCGTCCCGAGGATGCGCACGGCGTCCTCCCGGGAGACCGCCGCTGTCACGACCTTGCCCTTGGCCACACCGGCCAGCCAGCCGGCCTTGACCTTGGCCGCCGGGTCGACCCCGGGGGGAACACGGTTCTCGAGGAGCCCGCGCAGAAGCGAGCCGTTATCTTTATCGGCCGACTCGAGTCCCTGACAGACCTCCCCGACCTCGTCCGGCGTGAGCGCCAGCGGCGGCAAGCCGGCCGCGGCCCGTTCTTTTTCCATTTCGAAGTAAGCGTCGAGCATGGATCTCTCCTGTCGTTCGATTTCGCCCGTCTACTTTATCGGTTTTCCGGCGGTCTTGTCAAAGCGGATTATCCTTGCAAAACGGGGCGAATCCGGATAGAATCGTGGCTCTGGTTTTTACACAATATTCCCATAGGAGATTTCGACATGCGCAAGAAAATCGCCCTCATCGGCGGCGGCCAGATCGGCCAGATCCTGGCCATGCTCGCGGCCCAGAAAGAACTCGGTGACATCGTCATCCTCGACATCCCCGAGCTCGAGAACCCGGCCAAGGGCAAGGCCCTCGACCTGATGGAAATGGCCCCCCACGGCAACTACGATGCCGCCATCACCGGCACGTCGGACTACAAGGACATCGCCGGGGCCGACGTCGTCATCATCACGGCCGGCCGGCCCCGCCAGGCCGGGATGACCCGCGAGGACCTCCTCGCCGTCAACCTGGACATCATCACCAAGGTGGCCGCGGGCGTGAAGGAGTACGCTCCCAAGGCGCTCTGCATCATCGTCACCAACCCCCTCGACGCCATGGTCTATGCCTTCTACAAGCTGACCGGCTTCCCCAAGAACCAGGTCATCGGCATGGCCGGGACGCTCGACACGGCCCGCTGGCGCGCCTTCGTCGCCATGGAGCTCGGCGTGTCCGTCAACGACGTCGCCGGGACCGTCCTCGGCGGCCACGGCCCGGACATGGTGCCCCTGCCCCGCCTGACCACGGTCGGCGGCGTGCCCCTGACCGACCTGGCCACCAAGGAACAGATCGACCGGCTGGCCACCCGCACCCGCGAAGCCGGGACCGAGATCGTCAAGCTCTTCGGCAAGGGCTCGGCGTTCTTCAGCCCGGCCTGGAGCGCTATCGTCATCGCCGAGTCCTACCTCAAGGACAAGCGGCGCGTCCTGCCCTGCGCGGCCCTCTGCGAAGGCGAATACGGGGTCAAGGGCCTGTTCATCGGAGTGCCCGTCATGGTCAGCGCCAAGGGCATGGAGAAGATCTACGAGATCAGCCTCAACGACGAGGAGAAGGCCATGCTCCAGAAGACGGTCGGCGTCGTCCAGAAGACCGTCGAGGAGACCAAACTCTAAGACGGCCCGTTTTTTCGCGCTCTCGGCCGGAGGCGGATCTTCCGCCTCCGGCCTTTTTATCGCTCTTCTCCCATCCCCGGAAGCCCTCTCTCCGGCTTTGCTCGGGAATATCCTCTAGCTCCCCGGCCTCCCGGGGAACGGGAGCGGACTCCCGGGAGCGACCGGGCAGAAGCACGGCGCAGTGACTCGGAGCCGTGCTTCTGCGAAATATCTTAAGAAAGTACTTTCTGCAGATATTCCCCAGCGCCTCCCCTCCGAGTCGCTCCGGGGCGGCGCTGATGGTCGCTACTCGGAATTCGCTCCCTGCCGCTCGCCGCCTCGAGAGGGCACCGGATCAGAAATATTTTCCCATACTGGGCCGCTTTACCGCAGGCCGGAAACGCGATATCGTTACTTCGGCATGCGCATTCACGAGTACCAGGCCAAGAACTTGCTGAGCCGATTCGGCGTCCTCATGCCGAACGGCAGACTCGCTTCGACGCCGAAAGAGGCGCGGGACGCGGCCGAACGGATCGGAAGGCCGGTCCTGGTCAAAGCCCAGATCCACGCCGGCGGGCGGGGCAAAGCGGGAGGCATCGTTCGGGCGGCGACTCCGGCCGAGGCGGAGGCCGCCGCTTCGCGGCTGTTGAACAAACCCCTCGTCACCGGTCAGACCGGGCCGGAAGGCCGCCTCGTCCGCCGCGTCCTCGTCGAAGAGGCCCTCGACGTCGCGCGGGAGCTCTATGTCGGGCTGACGATCGATCGCAGACAGGCGGCGTTGGCTTTCATCGTGGCACCCCGGGGCGGCGTCGAGATCGAAGCCCTGGCCGCCGGGGAGCAGGGACTCGTCCTCGAACAGACGATCCATCCTTCAGCCGGAGTTCTCCCGGCCCAGGCCGAACGCGCCGCTTCGGCGCTCGGTCTCACCGGGCCGGCCTTCGCCCCGGCGGCGGATCTCTTCGCCGCCCTCGTCCGCTCTTTCTGTGCGTTCGAGGCCTCGCTCCTCGAGATAAATCCCCTCGTTCTCACGACCGACGGCCGGCTCGTCGCTGCCGATGTCAAAGCGGAGATCGACGACAACGCCCTCCCCTCCCGTCCGGCCCTGTGCGAGCTGCGCGATCCCGAAGAGGAGACTCCCGCGGAACGCGAGGCCGCCGCGGCCGGGCTGAGCTTCGTCAAAATCGACGGCGACGTCGGCTGCATTGTCAACGGCGCCGGATTGGCCATGGCAACGATGGATCTCATCGCCCTCGCCGGCGGCCGCCCGGCCAACTTTCTCGACGTCGGCGGCGGAGTCTCCGAGGAGGCCGTGGCCAAGGCCTTCTCTCTTCTTGTCTCCGATCCCGGCGTCCGCTCGGCCCTGGTCAACATCTTCGGCGGCATCGTCCGCTGCGACCTCGTCGTCCGCGGCATCGTCCGGGCGGCCCGCGAGAACGGCTGCCGGGTCCCGGTCGTCATGCGCCTCGAGGGCACGAACGTCGACGAGGCCCGGACGCTCCTCGCCGGATCGGGCCTGCCCGTCGTCCTTGTCCCCAACATGGAGACGGCCGCCCGCGAAGCCGTCCGCCTGGCCCGGGAAGCTGAGGGGCCGCGATGAGCATACTCGTCGACGCGTCCAGCCGGGTCGTCGTCCAGGGCATCACCGGCGGCGAAGGGACCTTTCACACCCAACGCATGATCGAGTACGGCACGACCGTCGCCGCCGGGGTGACGCCGCGGAAAGGCGGAACTCTCCATCTCGGCGTCCCGGTATTCGACACGGTGGCCGAAGCGGTCCGGAACGAGGGCGTCGACGCCTCGGTCATCTTCGTCCCGGCCGCGCACGCGCCCTCCGCCATCCGTGAGGCCGCCGAAGCCGGCATTCGTCTCATCGTCTGCGTCACCGAGGGCATCGAAGTCCTCTCCATGGTCGGGATCAAGGATCTTCTCCGGCGGACGCCGGCCCTTCTCGTCGGCCCGAACACCCCCGGCGTCATCTCTCCCGGGAAGGCCAAGCTCGGCATCATGCCCGGCCCCATCCACCGCGCCGGCCACGTCGGCATCGTCTCCCGGTCGGGCACTCTGGCCTATGAGGCCGTGCACCAGCTGACCCGCCTGGGCCTCGGCCAATCGACCGCCGTCGGCATCGGCGGCGATCCCATCGTCGGCCTCTCCTTCGTCGACGTCCTGGCGCTCTTCGAAAAGGACCCGGAGACCGGGGCCGTCGTCCTCATCGGCGAGATCGGCGGCGCGGCAGAGGAGGAGGCCGCGGCCCTCCTCAGACGGGGGTATGCCAAGCCCGTCGTGGCCTATGTCGCCGGGCTGACC